>NZ_JBHYKG010000285.1:0-11211 GCF_042741245.1 Kitasatospora sp. NPDC058965 | reverse complement strand
CCCTGGAGGAGTTCCGGGCCCGGCTGCGGGCGGTCGCCGGCACCGACTTCGGCGCGCACGCGCCGCGCTGGCTGTCCCGCTTCGGCGACGCGACCCGGCAGGCCGCGACGTACCGGGTCGACCGGGTGCTGCTGGCCGGGGACGCGGCACACGTCCACCCGCCGACGGGCGGGCAGGGGCTCAACCTCGGCGTCCAGGACGCGTTCAACCTGGGGTGGAAGCTGGCGGCGGCGGTCGACGGGTGGGCGACGGCCGAGCTGCTCGACACGTACCACGCCGAGCGCCACCCGGTGGGCGCCCGGGTGCTGGCCAACACCCGGGCCCAGATGACCCTGCTCGGCACCGCGCCGGGCGCCGTCGCCCTGCGCGAGCTGCTCGACGGCCTGGCCGACATCCCGGAGGTCAACCGCCGACTGACGGCGATGGTCTTCGCCCTCGACATCCGCTACGACTTCGGCCCGGGCCCCGACCTGCTCGGCAGCCGCCTGCGCGACCTGCCGCTCGGGCAGGGCCGTCTGTACGACCTGATGCACGGCGGGCGCGGCCTGCTGCTGGACCGGACCGGACGGCTCTCGGTGGCCGGCTGGGCGGACCGGGTGGACCAGGTGGACCGGGTGCTCGCGGTCGGCGCTGAGCTGGACGCCCCCGCGGCCCTGCTGCGCCCGGACGGCCACGTGGCCTGGATCGGCGAGGACCAGGAGGGGCTGCGCGGGGCGCTGGAGCGGTGGTTCGGCGTGGCGGCGGCCTGACGGTTGGGGGTCCGCCGGGTGGGTGGCGTCCCCGCGACTTTCCTGACTTGTCGTCAACTCCACTCCCGGGCAAATGTCTTGCGTCCGGCCGGAGCTGCTGATTGAGTGCTGTGGCACCGTTCGACCTGCATACGGACTGCTCCGTCGCCGTGCCGCGCCCCGCGCCGGATGCGGCCACGCGGGACCGGCGAACGACAGCTCCGGGGGGATCCCATGCAACCGACCGAACCACCGGCCCCTGACCGGCCGGCCACGGCGCCGACCGTCCCGCCACCGGCAGCGGCGCCCACGGCACCGTCCTCGGCACCACCACCCGCACCCGCGCCCGCAGGTCCGTCGGCGGCTCCGCCGATGCCGGGGTACGCCCCGTCCGGACTGCGGGTCGCGGTGACCCGGCGGATCCTCTGGGTCGGGAACGCCGCCTACCCACTGGCCACGGTGGCCCGGGTCAGCGTCACCACGATCGTGCCGAACTACGGAGCCGCGATCCGGCGGTTCCTGAAGTTCGCGGCGATCGTCTGCCTGACCGGCCTGGGAGTCCTCCTGCTGGTCACCATCACGAACGCGGCCCGGTCCAGCAGCGACGGGTCGAACAACGGCGCCGGCGGGGTGGTCGTGTCGGCGCTGATCCTCCTGGCGGGCTACTTCGGCATCGACACCCTGCCGGTCCTGCTCAGCCGTCCGCTGCACGCGATGGCCGTCGACACTGCGGGGCCACCCACGGCGCTGGTCGCGTGGAAGCGGCAGGAGCCCGCGTTCGCGCTGGCGAACGCCGTCACCGAGGCGATCGAGAACCCGCAGGCCGAGTTCCAGCAGCTCATCCAGAACACCGTCGTGGACATGCGGCGGTACCACCACGGCGACAACGTCAACATCTACGGCGGCCAGGGGAACACGGGGGTCTCGAAGTGAACGGCGACACCGGCGGCAGGGGGCCGCGCCACCACTACGGCGACCGGGTCACCGTGCACGGCGGCACCCACAACATCGGCATCCAGCACAATTACGGCACCGCCGGCGAGCCGGGCCTGCCGCCCGAGCTCGCGGCGATGTTCACCCAACTCGCCACCCTGGTCACCCAGCTGGTCGGCGACGACCGGGTGGGCGAGGAGGACCGGCAGAGCCTGGCCGAGACCCTCCCCGTCCTGACCGAGCCGGCCGGGACCGAGCGCCGCCACTGGCGCAACACCCTCTACCTGCTCACCAACCTGGCGCACGACATCGGCGACGCCGCCGGTCCGATGCTGGGCCTGGCCACCGAGCTGATCAACCTCATCCGCGGCTGACCCACCCGCGGTCCGGCCGCCGACCCGCCCGCTGTCACCCGTGCGGCGGGGCCGCACGGGTGACCGTCGCCCGGTCCGGCGGCCGGATCCGGCGTGTCCGGGGCGGGGCGGCCGGGCGCTCGGGGTGTGCTGTGACAGCAGGGACGCGTGCGGTGCCGACCGGGCGGCCGCGGCCTGCCGAGTCATGGAGGTTCCGTGAAGTTCATCCAGATCATCGAGTACCGGACCAGCCGGATCGACGAGTTCAACGCGCTGCTGGACCGGTGGGTCGAGCAGAACGCGGGCCACCGGCTGGCGGGGCGCTCGTCGCAGACCCGCGACCGCGACGGGCAGGACGTGTACCTGAACATCGTGGAGTTCCCGTCCTACGAGCGGGCGATGGAGAACTCCGGCCGCCCGGAGACCACGGAGTTCGCGGCGCAGCTCGCGGCGCTGTGCGACGGCCCGCCCACCTTCCGCAACCTCGACGTACTGCGGGACTGGACCTTCGAGGACTGACCCGTCTTGGCGCGATCCTGATGCCCCGCCCCTTGACAGCACGACCGGGCAAAGAAGTGATCAAGGAGCGCGGAGGCGCTTCCCAGGCAGGGCGGGATGGTGCGCATACCGCCCAGGGGTGGACCGGACGGACAGACTTGACGGCATCCTGATGGCCAGATCCTTGACATTGGCCGCCCTGGCTATGTGCCGCCCTCGGGTCTGGGCATACGATGCCCCGCATGCCTTCGAGAATGGGAATCATCAAACGGCTGCTGGTCGGCCAGCCGATGCACAACGAGATGCTCGGCGAAGCGACCCTGTCGAAGAAGATCGCGCTGCCGGTATTCGCCTCCGACGCGCTGTCCTCGGTCGCCTACGCGACCGAGGAGATCCTCTTGGTGCTCTCCGCCGGGGGCGTCGCCCTGTTCCACTTCACCTGGTGGATCGCCGCCGCCGTCGCGCTGCTGATGCTGGTCGTGGTGGCCTCGTACCGCCAGAACGTCCACGCCTACCCGTCCGGCGGTGGCGACTACGAGGTCGCCACCACCAACCTCGGCCCCAAGGTCGGCCTCACGGTCGCCAGCGCGCTGATGGTCGACTACATCCTGACCGTCGCGGTCTCCGTCTCCTCCGGCGTGGCCAACCTGGCCTCCGCCTTCCCCGCGCTCAACAGCCACGTGGTGCTGATCGCGGTGCTGATCATCGCGGTGATCACGCTGATGAACCTGCGCGGCGTCCGGGAGTCGGGCACCGCCTTCGCCATCCCGACCTACTGCTTCATCGTCGCGATCGTCGTGATGATCGGCTGGGGCCTGTTCAAGATAGCCACCGGCCACCCGCTGCACTCCGAGAGCGAGCACTACCAGATCAAGGCGACCGGCACCTTCGGCGGCATCGGCCTGATGTTCCTGCTGCTGCGCGCCTTCGCCTCCGGCTGCACCGCGCTCACCGGCGTCGAGGCGATCAGCAACGGCGTGCCCGCGTTCAAGGCACCGAAGAGCAAGAACGCCGCCACCACGCTGGCCCTGCTCGGCGCCATCGCCGTGTCGATGTTCGCCGGTGTCACCGCGCTCGCGCTGGCGGGCCACGTGCACGCCGCCGAGCCCGCGAACCTGATCGGCCTGGCCGACGGCCAGACCCCGCGCACCGTGATCGCCCAGGTCGCCCGCTCGGTCTTCGGCGACACCTCGCCGCTCTTCTACATCCTGCAGTTCGTCACCGCGCTGATCCTGGTGCTGGCCGCCAACACCGCCTTCAACGGCTTCCCGGTGCTCGGCTCGATCCTCGCCAAGGACGGCTACCTGCCGCGCCAGCTGCACACCCGCGGCGACCGGCTGGCCTTCTCCAACGGCATCATGCTGCTGTCCGGCGCGGCCATCCTGCTGGTGGTCGTCTTCCAGGCCTCGCCGACCCGCCTGATCCAGCTCTACATCGTCGGCGTGTTCGTCTCCTTCGTCTGCAGCCAGACCGGCATGATCCGGCACTGGAACCGCAACCTGAAGACCGCCACCGACCCGGCGGCCCGCCGCCACATGATCCGCTCCCGGGCCATCAACGCGGTCGGCGCCGGCATCACCGGCATCGTCCTGGTGATCGTGCTCACCACCAAGTTCGCCAAGGGCGCCTGGATCGTGGTGGTCGCGATGCCGCTGATCTGGCTGATCATGCGCGGCATCCAGCGCCACTACGCGGCCGTGGCCGCCGAGCTGACCCCGCCGCCCGGCAAGGGCGTGACCCCGCCGTCCGACAACCACGCGGTGGTGCTGGTCTCCAAGCTCCACCTGCCGACCATCCGGGCGCTCGGCTACGCCAGCACCACCCGCCCCACCCGCCTGGAAGCCGTCACCGTCGACCTCGACCCGAACGACACCGAGGCGCTGCAGCGGGAGTGGAAGGCGCGCGAGATCGAGATACCGCTCACCGTGGTCGCCTCGCCCTACCGTGAGATCACCAGCCCGGTCGTCGACTACGTGAAGCAGCTGCGCACCGAGAAGCCCAACGACATCGTCACCGTCTACATCCCCGAGTACGTGCTCGGCCACTGGTGGGAGCAGATCCTGCACAACCAGTCCGCGCTGCGGCTCAAGGGCCGGCTGCTGTTCCAGCGCCGCGTCGTGGTCGCCAGCGTCCCCTACCAGTTGCAGTCCGCCGAAAGCCGCACGTCCTGACGGAACCGCCGCCCAAGGAGGCCGTAGCCATGGACACTTCGCTCGGTACCGCGCACGGCGCCCTGCCGCGCCCGGCGGCCCACACCCGGGGCCGCGGGGCGCTGGCCCGGCTGGCCCGGAGCAGCACCGACCTGCACGCCGAGCAGTTGGCCGCCGCCGTCCCCGACGGCGGGGCCACCCGGATCGCGGACGCCCCGGACCGCGAGGTCGTCAGCCTGGTCGGCACCCTGCGCAGCGTCACGCTGCGGCCGGTGGGGGGCGTCCCCGCGCTGGAGGCGCACCTGTGGGACGGCACCGGCTCGGTGACGCTGATCTGGCTGGGCCGCCGCGAGATCGGCGGCATCCGGCCGGGGCTCACGCTCAAGGTCCGCGGGCGGCTCAGCTCCGCCCGCGGCCGCCGGGCCCTGTACAACCCCGCCTACGAGCTGCACGCCCCGACGGGCGGCTGACCCGCCGGCTCCCCCCTGACGAGCCCCCGGCCCGCGCACCGCGCGCCGGGGGCTCGGGCGTGCGCGGCCGCACGGTCCGTCAGGCCCCGCCGGAGGCCGGCAGCACGAGCGGACCGGTCATCGGCCCGGCCGGACCGGCCGGACCGGCGCAGGCGAGCAGGGCGCCCAGCGCCGTCCGCTCGTGCCGGACCTCGCGACCGTCCCGGACCGAGGCCACCAGGCCGGCCGCCCGCAACGCGCTCGCGTGGGCGGAGGCCGAGCCGAGGCTGAGGCCGAGGCCCCGCGCCAGCAGCGTCGTGCTCAGCGGCTCGGCGAGCAGGCGCAGCGCCCGGGCCCGCGCGGTACCGAGGACGGCGGCGAGCGCGTCCCCGTCCGGACCGGCCGCGCCGACCGGGACGCCGGGGCCGGCGGGGTAGACGAACAGCACCGGTTGCCCGGGCAGGTCCGCGACCAGCGGGACGGCGGTCCAGTGGAAGGTCGGCAGCACGACCAGCCCGCGACCCGCGACCCGGACCTCGCGGTGGTAGGAGGCCGGCAGCTCCCACTCCCCGTCCTGCAGTCGCGAGCCGGGGCCCAGCGAGAGCAGCGCGGCCGCGACGCCGTGCTCGGCCGCGGTGAGCGCGTAGCGGGCGAACTCCGCCCGGTGCCAGGCGGCCGTCGTCGGCCAACCAGGGGCGAGGACCACCTCGTAGGCGTCGCGCAGCGCCCGGCAGAGCAGTTGCCAGGCCTGCTCCTCGCCGCCCACCAGATCGCGGACCCACGGCGCGGGGGCCCGGCCGCGGTCGGCGCGGACCCGCTCCACGCCGGCCAGCACGAGCTCGGGCGGAGTGCTGCGCACGGCGTGCAGGCCCTCGTCCAGGCCGGTGCTGACCGGGTCCAGGAACGGCGGGCCGAGGTGGGCCGAGACCAGGTCCCAGAGCGGACGGGTGGTCACCGGCAGGCTGCGGCGCAGGCCTTGCCGCCACCGGCCGAACAGGGCGTCGCCGTCGGTGCGGCGCAGCATCATCAGCGCGAGCTTCAGCTCCACCAGCGGAGCGGGCCGGGGCGCGAAGCGGACCCGGGCCAGGTCGGCCGCGGTCAGCCGGAGTCTCAGCACGGTCCGCCGCCCCCGTCGTTTCGGACACTGCCAAAACCTTCGCACCGGTGGCCCCGGCCGCGCCAGTCTCGTGCAGGGCGCGGTTCGCGAGGCAGCGAGGGCAAGCGAGGCAGCGCGCCCGCTGTCCGCCACTCGCGGTTCGCCGTCCGCGGTCCGTCGTTCGCCGTCCGCCGTCCGCCGTCCGCCGTCCGCCCTGGGAGTTCCGGATGACCCGTCGTCAGATCGGCCCGCCGGGCCTGGCCGTGCCGGTCGCGGTGGCCGGGGCCGTGCTGCTCGCGTGCTGCGCCGCCCCGCCGCAGGCTGTCGCGCCGGCGACCGCACCCGCCTCGCCGCCGATGCCCGCCCCCGCCTCACCGGCGGCGACCGCTCCCGCCGAACCGGCCTGCGTCGCAGCGGGCCGGCCGTCCCCGGACGACGCCGTGATCAGCGTCCGCGGTCCCGGCGGCGTGTTCCCCGCGGTGGTGCTCGGGCGGGGTCGGCGCACCGTGGTGCTGTCCGACCAGAGCGACCGCGACCTCTGCTCCTGGCTCCCGACCGCCCGACGGCTGACCGGCGCGGGGTACCGCGTGGTGCTCTGGGACTACGACGCGGGGTACCCGGTGCAGGAGCTGTCGGCCGTGGTGGCGGCGGTCCGGGCCGCCGGCGCGGGGCCGGTGGCGCTGCTGGGTGCGTCCAAGGGCGCGAAGACCTCCGTGGTCGCCGCTGCCGGGCTGCGCCCGGCCGTCGCCGGGGTGGCCGCCCTCTCCGCCGAGCAGGTGCTCAGCCCCGACACCGCGGTGGTCGACTACGTCCCGCGCCTGCCCTGCCCGCTGTTGCTCGTCACTTCGGTGGACGACCCGTGGGGCTCGGCCTCCGCCGCCGACGCGTTCCGGGTCGCCGCCCGGCCCGGGACCGCCCAGGTGGTCGCCCTGCCGGGTGCCGCCCACGGGGTGGACCTGCTCAGCGGCCCCACCGCCGACGCCGCGTCAGCGGCTGTCGACGGCTTCCTGCTGCGCGTGCTCGGCTCCGCCTAGGGTGCTCGGTGGGCCGGGTCGGCCGACCGATCCGGCAGGTGCCCGGTCGGGCGTCCGGCGGGCCGGGTCGCCCGCCCGGTCGGCCAGGTGCCCGGTCGGACCGGTAGGGCCGCTCAGTCGGGGCCCGGCGCGGTTCTGACGGGCAGTTCGTCGGGCCAGATCAGCAGCACCGGGCACGGCGCGTGGTCGACCACGTAACGGCTCGCGGGGCCCAGGCTGTGCGGGCCGGGCCGGCTGCGGTGGCCGTCCCGGGCCAGGACGAGCAGCTCGGCCCCGTCGGCCGCGGCGACCACCTCGCGCTCGATCCGGCCGGTCCGCTCCACCCGGGTGCAGGCGCGGGCGAGCCGGTCGGCCGCGGCGGCCAGCAGCTGCCGGCCGGCGGTGTCGGCCAGCTCCTCGACCCGGTTGCCGGGATCGCTCCCCCACCCCTGAGCCGCCTGCGGCCCGCGCCGGTGGCCGCGCCCGAGGAGGCCCGCGAACGCACCGTGCGCGACGCCGGGAACCTCCTGGTCGCCGACGTGGAGCAGGACGATCTCGGTGTCCTGCGGCGCGTGCACCCGGGCGGCGTCGACGCAGCTGGGCCAGGTGCCCTCGGTGATCCAGACGACGACTGACACGGCCTCACCCTCCGACGGTCTGCAGCGCTCCCCACAGTGCCACCACGGCCGCCACCAGCGCCGCAGGCACCACGAGCAGGCCCAACCGGGTGAACTCGCGCAGGTCGACCTCGCTCTCGTGCTCCCGGACGATCCGCCGCCACAGCAGGGTGGCCAGCGATCCGGCGTAGGTCAGGTTGGGGCCGATGTTCACCCCGAGCAGCACCGCCAGTACCGCCCCCGGCCCGTTCGGCGCCGCCAGCGGCAGCAGCACGAGCGTGGCCGGCAGGTTGTTGATCAGGTTCGCCAGCACCGCGGCCAGCACGGCGGTGCCCAGCAGGGCGGGCAGCGCGGTGCCGTGCGGGACGAGGTGCGCCAGTCCGCCGGCGAGCCCGTGGTCGACCACCGCCCGGACCACGATGCCGAGCGCCAGCACGAAGGCGAGGAAGGGCAGCGCGGCCGACCGGACGATCGCCCGCGGCGTGGTGCGGGCGCGGACCAGGGCGCGCACCGCCAGCACCAGCGCGCCCGCCAGCGCGGCCCAGGCCGGGTTGACCCCGAGCGCGGAGGTGAGCACGAACCCGGCCAACGTGCCGGCCACCGTGAGCAGGGCGAACAACGGCATCGGCGGCGCCGCGACGACGGACGCGGTCCGCGGGCCGGCGTCCAGGTCGGTGGCGAAGAACCGGCGCAGCACCAGGTACTCGACGCCGATCGCCACCAGCCAGGGCAGCGTCATCAGGGCTGCGAAGCGGGTGAAGGCCAGGCCGCTGGCGGCGAAGGCCAGCAGGTTGGTCAGGTTGGAGACCGGCAGCAGCAGCGAGGCGGTGTTCGACAGGTGCGCGCAGGCGTAGACGTGCGGTTTGGGTCGCACGCCGAGCCGGGCGGCGGTGGCGAAGACCACCGGGGTGAGCAGCACGACCGTGGCGTCCAGGCTGAGCACCGCCGTGGTCACCGAGGCGAGCGCGAACACCTGCACCAGCAGTCGGCGCGGCCGCCCGGCAGCGCTGCGCGCCATCCAGGCCCCGCAGGCCTGGAACAGGCCCTCGTCGGCGCAGAGCTGGGCGAGCACCAGGACGGCCGCCAGGAACCCGACCACCGGCCCGAGCCGCCCCGCCTCGGCCGCCGCGCGGGCCGGGGTGATCAGGCCGGTGGCGATCGCCACGCCGGCCGCCGGCACCGCGACCACCGCCTCGGGCCACCCCCGCGGCCGCGCCACCGCGCAGACCAGCACCACCACCAGCAGGCCGACCGACAGGGCCTCGGCCCAGGACGCGTTCAGGGGTCTGCTCCTCGCGGGTGCGGGTTCGGGTACAGGTACGGGTGTGGATACGGGTACGGCTGTGGATACGGGTACGGCCGGGCACGGCAGCCCCCATCGAAGCAGACGCCCGGGCGGGGACGGCGCCGTGGTCAGGGCTGGAACGGCCCCTGGTCGACGAACTGCCGCAGCAACTGCGCGAAGTCCCGGGCCTGCGACGCCGGCCAGGCGGCGAGCGCGTCCTCGATCCGGGCCGCCAGGCGCTCGCGCGTGGCGGTGACCGCCTCGTCGCCCGTGTCGGTGAGGTGCAGCAGGGTGGCCCGCCGGTCGGCGGGATCGGCCTCGCGCCGCAGCAGGCCCGCCTCCTCCAGGCGGTCGGCGCGGCGGGTCACGGTGGTGCGGTCGAGCCCGATCTCGCGACCGAGGTCGGCCGCACTGCACGGGCCGGTGCGGGCCAGCCCGCTGAGCACCGGGTAGGTGAGCTCGTCCACGGCGGCACCGAGGCCGTCGGTCAGCTGGGCGTACAGGCCGGCCCGGGTGCTGCGGCGCAGCAGCACTCCGAGGGCCTCGGCGATCTCGTGTCCGGTCGTGGTCGGCATGCCATCAGATTAGCGTGCGCGGAACACGCTTCTCGTAGTACTGTGGCGATGCGTGCTTGACGCACGCATCTCTCTCGACACTCCTGGAGGCGTCCCGTGTTCCGCACCGACATCCGCACTGCCCTCACCGACCTGCTGCTCACCCCCGGGCTCGCCCTCGACCGCGCGGCCGACCGGCACTTCGCCCCCGACTACCGCCAGCGCACCGACGGCAACTGGGCCGACCGCCGGGAGTTCCTCGACCACATCGCCCACCTGCGCGCGGTCGTGGCCGACGGCTCGGTCGAGGTGCACGAGGAGCTCACCGACGGGGACCGGTACGCCGACCGGCACACCGTCACGGTGACCAAGACGGACGGCTCCACCGTGCGCATGGAGGTCTACCTGTTCGGCGAGTTCGCCCCGGACGGCCGGTTCCGGCGGATCGAGGAGACCACCCTCCTGCTCGAAGGAGGCGAAGGCGACCGCGACCTGGGCAGCGCCCGCTGAGCGGGCGGGAGGGGGTGCGGCCGGGTGGGCGGGCAGGCCTCGCCGGAGGGGCGGCCGGGCGGGACCCGCCGCGCCACCGTCAGTCCTGCGCCGCCGCCCGGGCCCGCGCCCGGGCCCGGCGGTCCGTCAGCCCCGTGCCGTGGGCGCGCCCGCCCGGCGGCGACGGCGGACCCGTCCGACGGCCACCCCGACGGCCACCGCGCCGCCGACGGCCACCAGGGCGAGCACCACCCGCGGCGCCAGGGACGCGTGCGGCACGGGGGCCGACACGGGCGCCGGGCCCGCCGGGGGCGTGGCCGCGGGCGTCGGTGCCGTACTGACGGCCGGCCCGGCGGACCCCGCGCCGGACGCCGGTCCGGGCGAGGCCGGCCCGGACGGGCCCGCCCCGGACGAAACCGCTCCGGTCGGCGCCGGGAGCGCGGTGACGCTGACGTCGGCCTGACCGCGCCCCAGCGCCGGGAAGCCCGCCTCGACGCTCACCCGCCACTGGCCGGGCGGCAGCGCGTCCGCGGTGGTGAAGGTGTTCGGCGAGCCGTCCAGCCGCACCAGCGGCCACGGGCCGACCGCGCGCCCGTCGGTGGCGGAGGCGCGCAGCATGGCGGCCACCGTCTCGGTGACCGGGTCGCCGTCGTTCTCCCAGGTGGCGACCGCCCGGGTGTGGCCGTCGACCAGGGCGGTGACCTCGAAGTGGATGGTGTCACCGTGCGCGGCACCGGGCTGTGCCCCGGCGAGGGCGGCGACGGCGGTGAGGAGGACCAGCGCGAACGCGGTCAGCAGGGTGGCGAGGGGGCGGCGCTGCGCGGGCACGGGTTTCCTCCGCGGAGTGGGACGGATGGTGGGACGGACGGCGGACCGGACGCTGGACCCGGCGGACGGCGGACAGCGGACCGGGCTCTGCGCCCGGCGGGCCAGGCACTGGGCCCGGCGGCGGCGCCCGGCGGCGCCCGGCGGTGGGCCCGGCGCACCGCGCCGGAAGCCCGGTGGGGCCCGCCGTGCGGCAGCGGGCCCCACCGGTGTCGACGGCG
>NZ_JBHYKG010000284.1:0-11230 GCF_042741245.1 Kitasatospora sp. NPDC058965 | reverse complement strand
GGGGTGTCGCGCGGTGACGGGGGTGGTGCGCCTACGTGGCGTCGGGGTCGAACGGCGCCCGCTCGCCCGCGGCCAGCGGGACCGCGGCCGGGGCCGCGACGGCCGGCTCGGCCGTCCTGACCGCGGTGGCCGGCTTGTCGTCCAGCACCGTGCGGATGTCCATCTCCTCGCGCAGGGCGTTGAAGCCCAGCGGGTCCTGGCCGTCGCCGATCAGGTTCTTGCGCACGAAGGTCTTCGGGTTCAGGTCCTCGAAGTCGAAGTCCTTGAACTCCGGACCCAGCTCGCTGCGGATGTCCTCCTTGGCACTGTCCGCGAACGCGCGCACCTTGCGGACGAAGCCCATGGCGTCCTGGATCAGCTTGGGCAGCTTGTCCGGGCCGAAGATCACGATGGCCATCACGGCCAGCGTGAGCATCTCGAGAGGGCCTATGTCGAAGAACACCTGAGGCTCCCAGCTGCTGGAGGAAGGACCCGGCACGGCCCGGACCGGGACCGGTCCCTACAGCGTAATGGGCCGCGGCGCGTCCGTGGCCCATCGGGCGGTGAAGCGGTGATAACGACCACGGCCCGGTCAGGGCAGCTGGGGGCGCCCGTTCACCACCGGGCTGACCACCTGGTTGACCACCGGCCCCGGGGACAGCAGGTCGTACGGGTGGCCGCCGCCCGCGTGCAGCGGGAAGTTCACCGTGAGCGGGTCGGTCAGCGGATTGCCGCCGGGCACCTGCGGGTTGACCGCGCTGCCGTGCTGGTCGTCCGCCGGGCTGTCGCCGGCCACCGAGGCCAGGCCCAGGCTGCCGAAGCCGCCCAGGGTCACCGCGGCCACCGAGAAGGCGCCCGCCGCCGCGACCACCAGCCGCCGCCCGCGCGGCACGCCGGGGCGGGTCGGCACCGGCGCGGCGGGCGGCCGCCGGCGTTCCGGGTCCTCCTCCGCGCGCGCCGGGGAACCGCCGCGCCGCACGCTCCACAGCCGCGGCTCGCCGCTGCGTCCGGCCCGCGGGTCGACCCCGGGGACCGGGGTGTCCGCGCCGAGCGCACCGCTGCCGAACGGCGCACCGGTGCCACGGCCGAACGAGCCGCCGGTCAGTCGGCTGCCGCCGAGCGAGGGCCCGGCCAGCATCGAGGAGTAGTGCACCAGCGGCGTCCCGTCGACGGGCTCGCCGGAACCTCCGGAACCGCCGGGGCCGTCCTGCGGCCCCGGCTCGTCGTCGGGCAGCGCGGCCACCGCGAGCAGCCGGGCCATCAGCATCCCGGACGGGCCCGGCGGCTCGGTGCGGGTCAGCAGCTGCTTGACCGAACGGCCCGCCTCCGCCTCCGCCAGGCAGCTCGCGCAGGTCGCCAGGTGCGCCTGCACCCGCTCGCGCGCGTCGTGCCCCAGTTCGCCGTCCAGGTACGCCGTCAGCCGCTCGCCGAGGTGGTGCTCCTCGCTGCTGGGCACCGGCTCGGCCGCCCGGCGCACCGCGATCGGCCGCAGCTCGGGCAGCGCCGTGCCGCCGGTGCGCTCCTGCGGGACGGCTGCCGGACGCTTGCTCCCGGACCGACCTGCACCGCTCACGATCGCCTCCGCCCGCTCCCGCCAGGCTCGGCCGCGAGCGCGCCCACGGCCACCGGCTCCGACTCCTCCGACCCACCACGGCGCGCCCGACCCGGCTCGGCGCCCGGCGCGCGGTGCTTGAGCGCGGCGCGCAGGTGCGAGCGGCCGCGGTGGATCCGACTGCGCACGGTCCCGAGCTTGACGCCCAGGGTGGCGGCGATCTCCTCGTAGGACAGGCCCTCGATGTCGCAGAGCACCACGGCGGCCCGGAACTCCGGGGCCAGGGTGTCCAGCGCCTGCTGGACGTCCGCGTCGAAGTGGGTGTCGCTGAACGCCTGCGCCGGGCTCGGCTCCTTGCTGGGCAGCCGCTCGGCGGCGTCCTCGGCCAGGGCGTCGAACCGGATCCGCTGGCGTCGGCGGACCATGTCCAGGAAGAGGTTGGTGGTGATCCGGTGCAGCCACCCCTCGAAGGTGCCGGGGGTGTAGGTGGAGAGCGAACGGAAGACCCGGACGAAGACCTCCTGGGTGAGGTCCTCGGCGTCGTGCTGATTGCCCGTCAGACGGTAGGCCAGGCGGTAGACGCGGGCGCTGTGCGCCTCGACGATCTCCTCCCAGCTGGGCGGGGTCCAGCCCTGCGCGTCGACCCCGTCGGTGAAGGTCGCGACAGCGGCGGGGGCCGAGGACTCGGCGGCGGTGCCGTCGGACGACTGGTCCTGGGGGGAGTGCGCAGACTGGTTCATCACGGGCTTCGGCTTACGGGCCGACGAGGTGCCGCGGAGTTGCCGCCGCACAGGGACGTCGCCCTCGGCCACACCTCCTCGGTTGGCTCTTCTGCCCAGCAGGGCCACCACCATATCCACCACACCCGTCAGTTCCGGATAAAAGTGCGCTCATCCATCGACCGTGCTACGGATTCAACGGCCCGCCGCCGGACGCGGTTCCCGCCCGGCCAGTAATCTGTGGCAGGAATTATCGACTTCGGCAGCGCCCCTACTTCCCCAGGATCAGACCATCGACTTCGGGCCCGCGGCTGCGACCCTCGCCGACACGTACGTCGGCGAGGACGCCGTGCTGACCTACGCCCGGTCGCAGGCCGCCCGCACCGGGGTGCGGGCGATAAGCCCGAGCGGCGGCGCCTGCCTGCGGCTGCTGGCCGCGGCCGTGGGTGCCAAGGCGGTGGCCGAGATCGGCACCGGCACCGGGGTCTCCGGCCTCTACCTGCTGCGCGGCATGCGACCGGACGGGATCCTGACCACCGTCGACCCGGAGCCGATCCGCCAGGAGTTCGCCCGCGAGGCGTACCTGGCGGCCGGGTTCGCGGCCAACCGGGCCCGGTTCATCCCGGGCCGGGCGCTGGAGGTGCTGCCGCGGCTCGCCGACGGCCAGTACGACCTGGTCTTCTGCGACGGCGACGCCGCGGAGGCCAAGTCCTACCTCGCAGAATCGTTGCGCCTGCTGCGGCCGGGCGGGGTGGTCTGCTTCGAGGGGGTCTTCCAGCAGGGGCGGCTGACCGACCCCGGTCTGGACGACCCGCGGACCGCGGCGGTGCGCGAGCTGGTGCAGGAGGTGCGGGAGAGCCGCCAGCTGCTGCCCGCGCTGCTGCCGGTGAGCGACGGGCTGCTCTGCGCCGTGCGGCGCTGAGACCGACCCGCCGGCCCCGCACGGGTCCGCCGGCCCCGCCGGACCCCGCCACAGTCCCGCCACGCAGCCACGCGGCCCCTCAGCCACGCCCCTCAGCCACTCAGCCACTCAGCCCCGAGCGTCGGGGCCACGCACAAGCGTCGGGGCCCGGTGCCGACCGTTCGAACAGTCGGTACCGGGCCCCGGGGGGGGCTTGCTGGGCTGGGGTCAGCCGCAGGCCTGCTTCAGGGCCTCGCCCAGGGCGCTTGCCTCGTCCGGAGTGAGCTCCACCACCAGGCGACCGCCGCCCTCGAGCGGAACTCGCATGATGATGCCCCGCCCCTCCTTGGTGACCTCCAGCGGGCCGTCACCCGTCCGCGGCTTCATGGCCGCCATGCTCGTTCCCCTTCCTGCAGCCGCTCAGCTAGGTACCAGCGGTCCGTCCACCACTGGTATCGAACGCTTTGATCGGAAGCCATTATCCCGCATACGGCGCCCTGATGACCAACGTCACTCTCTCCGCACCGCTGGCCACACCGGCACAGACCGCCTGAATCCGCCTCAGTCGCCCCGTCACCCGGGCGGACGAAAGGCCATCAGATGCCGTCCGGCCCATGGTGGGGGCGGTCCGGCGCCCCCGGGCGGGCCGCCCGGCGCGGTCGGGCGCGCAAGTCCGGGCCGGGGTGCGCTACCTCACACTCCCGCGGCCCGCCACCCATCCGGCATGCTGACCGGGTCCTGGTGTTACCGACCGGTTGGGAGCCCTCACCCATGTCCGACTCCGTGCTGTACGAGCGCGACGGCGCGCTCGCCGTCATCACCATCAACCGGCCCGACGCGATGAACGCGCTGGACGTGCCGACCAAGGTGGCCCTGCGGGACACCGTGACCGAGGCCGCCGCCGACCCGCAGGTGCGGGCGGTGCTGCTCGCCGGCGCCGGGACCAAGGCCTTCTGCGTGGGCCAGGACCTCAAGGAGCACCTCGGACTGCTGCAGCGCGCCGAGGAGACCGGCGAGCCGCCGCTGGCCACGGTGGCCGAGCACTACAACCCGCTGGTGCGCGCGCTCGCCGGGATGCGCAAGCCCACCGTGGCCGCGGTCGGCGGGGTGGCGGCCGGGGCCGGGGCCTCGCTCGCCTTCGCCTGCGACTTCCGGATCGTGGCCGAGACCGCGGGCTTCAACACCTCGTTCGCCGGCGTCGCGCTGACCACCGACTCGGGCGCCGCCTGGACCCTGCCGCGGCTGGTCGGCCACGCCCGGGCGACCGAGCTGCTGATGTTCCCGCGCACCGTCAAGGCCGCCGAGGCGCTCGCCCTGGGACTGGCCACGAAGGTCGTACCGACCGACGAACTCGCCGCCACCGCGCGCGAGTTCGCCCTGACCCTGGCGAACGGCCCGACCGTGGCCTACGGCGCGATCAAGACCGCGCTGGCGTTCGGCGCCTCGCACTCGCTGAGCGAGACGCTGGACAAGGAGGAGGAGCTGCAGACCCTGGCCGGGGCCAGCGAGGACCACCGGATCGCGGTGCGCGCCTTCGTGGCCAAGGAGCAGCCGCGGTACGTCGGCCGCTGAGCCGGGCTACCCGGCGGACTGCCGCGCATGGCAGTCCGCCAGGTGGTCGTCCACCAGGCCGCAGGCCTGCATCAGGGCGTAGGCGGTGGTCGGTCCGACGAACCGGAAGCCGTGCTTCTTCAGTTCCTTGGCCAGCGCGGTCGACTCCGGCGTGATCGCCGGGACGTCGGCCGTGGTGCGCGGCGCCGGCCGGCCGGGGTCGGCGGCGAAGCGCCAGACCAGCGCGTCCAGGCCGCCGTCCAGCTGCTGCGCGGCCCGGGCGTTGGCGATCGAGGCCTCGATCTTGGCCCGGTTGCGGATGATCCCCTCGTCGGCCAGCAGCCGGGCCACGTCCCGCTCGTCGAAGGCGGCCACCCGGTCGATCGCGAAGCCCGCGAACGCCGCCCGGAAGCCCTCCCGGCGGCGCAGGATGGTGATCCAGGACAGGCCGGACTGGAAGGCCTCCAGGCAGATCCGCTCGAACAGCGGGTCCTCGCCGTGCACCGGCCGGCCCCACTCGGTGTCGTGGTACGCCAGGTAGTCCTCGGTGCTCGCCCCCCAGGGGCAGCGCAGCAGCCCGTCCGGACCGGCGACCGCGCCGCCGGTCACGCCTGCTCCCCGCCCGGGTGGGCCGGCTGCTCCGCGTGCTGCTCGACGACCTTGGCGAAGTCCTCCAGGCCCGGCAGCGGCTCGGAGCCCTGCCCGCCGCCCGCCTGCACGCCCTCGCCCACCGCCACGGCGGCCTCCAGCTCGGCGATCCGGGTGTCCCGGTAGGCCAGTTCGGCGCCGAGGCGGTCCAGCACGTCGTCCACCTCGTCCATCCGGTAGCCGCGCAGCGCCATCGGCATCCGGATCCCGTCCACGTCGTCCCGGCTGAGCGGACGCTCCTGCGGCAGCCGGGCCGCGATCCGGTCGTGCACGGCCTCCGGCAGCGAGCCGCCGCCCCCCAGTGCCACCAGCGCGGCACCGCCGACCACCACGGCCATCGCCACCACGATCACCCAGAACACGAGCTGTCCTCCCGACACGTGAGAATGCGGCCGTGTGAGGGATCATGGTGTCCCTGGGAAGGCCGGGGCCCCATCATCGCACCAGGGTCCCCCTGGATCGATACCCGTCACCGGTGCAGCAGGGCGCCGGGGCCGATGCGAAGGAGCGAGGGTGGCACTGCGCCTGGGACCGCGTGAGTTCGGCGCGGACGAGCTGGTCATCATGGCCATCGTCAACCGCACCCCGGACTCGTTCTTCGACCGGGGCGCGACGTTCGCCGACGAGGCCGCGTTCGCCGCCGCCGACCGCGCGGTGGCCGAGGGCGCGGCGATCCTGGACATCGGCGGGGTCAAGGCCGGTCCGGGCGAGGAGGTGACGGTCGAGGAGGAGCTGCGCCGCACCGTGCCCTTCGTCGCCGAGCTGCGCAAGCGCCACCCCGAGGCGGTGATCAGCGTGGACACCTGGCGGCACGAGGTGGGCGAGGCGGTCTGCGAGGTGGGCGCCGACCTGCTCAACGACGCCTGGGGCGGGGTCGACCCGAAGCTCGCCGAGGTCGCCGCCCGGTACGGCGCGGGCCTGGTCTGCACGCACGCGGGCGGGGCCGAGCCGCGCACCCGCCCGCACCGGGTCGGCTACCCGGACGTGATGGCCGACATCCTGGCGGTGACGGTGGGTCTGGCCGAGCGGGCCGCCGCGCTCGGGGTGCGCCGGGACGGGCTGATCATCGACCCGGGCCACGACTTCGGCAAGAACACCCGGCACTCGCTGGAGGCCACCCGGCGGCTGCCGGAGATGACCGCGACCGGGTTCCCGGTCCTGGTCTCGCTCTCCAACAAGGACTTCGTCGGCGAGACCCTGGACAGGCCGGTCGACGAGCGGCTGCTCGGCACGCTGGCCACCACCGCGGTCTCGGCCTGGCTGGGCGCCCGGGTGTACCGGGTCCACCAGGTGGCCGAGACCCGCCAGGTGCTGGACATGGTCGCCTCGATCCGCGGCACCCGTCCCCCGGCGGTGGCCCGCCGGGGGCTGGCCTGACCCGCGGTCAGACCTCGGTGCCGCCCGGACGCCGGTTCTCCGCGAGGATCTTCAGCACCTCGTCCACCTCGTCGGTCAGGTGGAACAGCTCCAGGTCGGCCGGGGACGCCTTGCCCTGGGCGACCAGGGTGTCGCGCAGCCAGTCCACCAGGCCGCTCCAGTAGGCGGTGCCGAACAGGATCACCGGGAACCGGGTGACCTTCTTCGTCTGCACCAGGGTGAGGGCCTCGAACAGCTCGTCCAGCGTGCCGAGCCCGCCCGGCAGCACCACGAAGCCCTGCGCGTACTTGACGAACATGGTCTTGCGGACGAAGAAGTAACGGAAGTTCAGGCCGAGGTCGACGTACTCGTTCAGCCCCTGCTCGAACGGGAGCTCGATGCCCAGGCCCACGCTCAGCCCGCCGGCCTCGGAGGCGCCGCGGTTGGCCGCCTCCATCGCGCCGGGTCCGCCACCGGTGATCACCGCGTAGCCGGCCTCCACCAGGGCCCGGCCGATCGCCATTCCCGCCTTGTACTCGGCCGAGTCGACCGGGGTCCGGGCCGAGCCGAAGACGCTGACCGCCGCGGGGAGTTCGGCGAGCGCGCCGAAGCCCTCGACGAACTCCGAGGTGATCCGCAGCACCCGCCACGGGTCGGTGTGCAGCCAGTCCGTCGGGCCGGTGGTGTCCAGCAGCCGCTGGTCGGTGGTGCTCTTCTCCACCTGGTCGCGGCGCAGCAGCACCGGCCCCTTCTGCTTCTCCGGCCAGGCCTTGCGGGGGGCGCCCCCCACCGTCTCGTCCACCAGCTCCGGCCCGTGGCCGAAGCGCCGTCCGTCTGCGCCGTCGTGCGCTGATGTCCCTGTCATGACGAAACTCTACGCCCGGCGCACCCGGATGACGGGGAACATCGGGATGACCGACCGGCGAAGCGCTGCCGACCCGCCGGGGTCGGCAGCGGGGGTCAGCTGAGCCAGGCCACCAGCCGCCGCTCGCACTCGGCGATCACCGGGAGGTCGCAGTACTCGTCCCGCTTGTGCGCCATGTTGGGGTCGCCCGGGCCGTAGTTGACGGCCGGCACGCCCAGCGCGCTGAACCGGGCCACGTCGGTCCAGCCGAACTTGGCCCGGGCCGCGCCGCCGGTGGCGGCGACGAAGTCCTTGGCCGACGGGCGGTCCAGGCCGGGCAGCGCGCCCGGGGAGGAGTCGGTCACCTCGACCGGGAAGCCGGCGAACACCTCGCGCAGGTGGGCCTCCGCCTCGGCCGGGCTGCGGTCGGGCGCGTAGCGGAAGTTGACGGTCACCACGCACTCGTCCGGGATCACGTTGCCGGCCACCCCGCCGCGGATGTCCACCGCGTTCAGGCCCTCGCGGTACTCCAGGCCGTCGATCTCCACCCGGCGCGGCCGGTAGGCGGCGAGCCGGCCGAGCACCTCCGCGGCGTGGTGGATCGCGTTGTCGCCGAGCCAGCTGCGGGCCGCGTGCGCCCGGGTGCCGGTGAGGGCCACCTTGATCCGCATGGTGCCCTGGCAGCCGCCCTCCACGTAGCCCTCGGTGCCCTCCAGCAGCACCGCGAAGTCGGCGGCCAGCCAGTCGGGGTGCCGGGTCACCAGGTGGCCCAGGCCGTTGCGGTCGGCGTCCACCTCCTCGCAGTCGTAGAAGACGAAGGTGAGGTCGCGGTTGGGCTCGGGCAGCGTGGCGGCCAGCCGCAGCTGCACCGCGACACCGGACTTCATGTCGGAGGAGCCGCAGCCGTAGAGCCGGTCGCCCTCGACCCGCGAGGGCACGTTGTCGGCGATCGGCACGGTGTCCAGGTGGCCGGCCAGCAGCACCCGCTCGGCCCGGCCCAGCTCGGTGCGGGCCACGATGTTGTTGCCCATCCGGTCCACCCGCAGGTGCGGCAGCGCGCGCAGCGCCCGCTCCACGGCGTCGGCGAGCGGGCGCTCGTCGCCGCTCTCCGAGGGGAAGTCGACCAGCTGCGCGGTCAGCGCGCCGCCGTCCAGGCTGAGGTCGAGGTCGGTCGGGACACTGGTGGCGGGCTCGCTGCTCATGGCCGTCAGCTTAAACGGGCCGGCCCGCGGAGTCCGGGTGCGTCACTCCTCGTTCGACGCAACCAATCGGGACCGCACTGTCGTCCGACCCAGCACGGGGTGAGTACGGTGTGCGGAGACATTCCGAGGTGAGAGGGGCCGTGGTGGCCATCGAGCAGGAGACCTACCTCGGCCGCGGCCGTCGGCGGCGCCGACCCCTGCGGTGGGTGCTGCTGGCGCTGCTGCTGGTGGCGGCGGTGCTGGCCGCCCTGCTGCTGCTGAACCGCTCGCGGACGGCGCCCACCGCGGAGGGCTGCCAGGTCACCCCGGCCGGCGGCAAGCCGGTCACCATGGAGATCGACCAGGCCGGCAACGCGGCCACCATCGCCGCCGTCACCCTCTCCCGCGGGCTGCCCGAGCGGGCACTGGTGATCGCGCTGGCCACCGGGCTGCAGGAGTCCAAGCTGCACAACCTGGAGGGCGGCGACCGGGACTCGATCGGACTGTTCCAGCAGCGGCCGTCCCAGGGCTGGGGCACCGCGCAGCAGATCGCCGACCCGGTCTACTCCACCAACAAGTTCCTGGACCAGCTGATCGCGGTGCCCGGCTACGCCCGGATGCGGCTGACCGACGCGGCCCAGCGGGTGCAGAAGAGCGGCTACCCGGAGGCGTACGCCAAGCACGAGGCCAACGCGCAGCTGCTGGCGGACGCGCTGACCGGCCGCACCCCGACCGCGTTCACCTGCACCGTGCACGCGTTCGCGCCGCCCGAGCCGGTGGCCGACGTCTCGTCCTCGCCCGACGCCTCGTCCTCGCCCGGTGCCGCGGCCTCGCCCGCCGTCCCGGCGCAGCCCGGCACCCAGCCGGTCACCGACCGGCTGCTGCGGGAGTTCGGCCGCACCGTCACCGCGCAGCAGGGCAGCCAGCCCGGCGGCCTGGCGCTGGTCCCGGTCCCGACCGCCCCGGCGCCGGACGCCGACCCCACCGTGGACGCCCGGCGCCAGTCCGGCTGGGCGGTGGCCGAGTGGGCGCTGGCGCACGCCCAGGACCTGGGCATCGGCTCGATCCGGTTCGACGGCAAGGCCTGGCGGCTGGACCACTCGGACGCCGGCTGGACCAGCCAGGCCGACCCGACCGCCACCGACCGGGTGCAGATCACCCTGGGCATGCCCGGCGCCAAGCGCTGACGGCCCGTCGGTCAAGGCGCCTTGACGAACGTCCGTCCGGGTGTCCCCCGCCCGGGTGAACAGCGCTGCTCCGATTGGACGCGGCCACCCGGGTGGGCGACCCCGGGGGCACCACCCGCCCGGACCCCGGTCACCCGCTCGCGACAACGGCAGTGACGTTTCGTCAGCCCTGTCACGACGGGGCGAAATGTCCGGGATGCCAGAAAAAGGATCATGCGATCTTTAGGGACTCTTGACCTTTTCCGGGCGAAACCTTCTCGCTCCTGGAGCGGTAATCACGGCGTCCGCCCGGCGGACCTGCCGTGTCGTCACTTCTTAGGAGCACCATGTCCCTCCCCCTCTCCCGCCGGATCGCCCAGGCGGCGCTGCTGGTCGCCGCCGGTGCGACCCCGCTGGTCGCCGCCGGGTCGGCGTCCGCCGACCAGCTGGTCCCCAAGGGCACCGACCTCGGTTCGGGGATCAGCAAGCTGGACGGCGTCACCTCGGCCTCGACCCTCAAGGGAGAGACCCACCAGGTGGGTCAGGCGCTGGGCAAGACCGGCTCGGTGCTGAGCGGGACGGCGGTGCCCGCCGCGGCCGACGTCACCGGCACCGCCGCCGGCGCCGCGCTGCCGCAGACCGACCGGGTGGTGCCGAACCTGTCCGACCCCACCGGCGCCACCACCACCGGCGGCGGCCCGCTGGCGGACACCGTGTCCAAGCTGGCGGGCCTGACCCCGCTGGGCGGCGCGCTGCCCGGCCCGGTCGCCGCGCCGCGCGCGATGCCGGCCTCGATGCCGCTGGTGGAGCACACCTCGCAGCCGCACGGCCCGGAGATGCCCACCCTGCCCACCGTCTCCGGCCTGGACAAGGTGCTCGACCCGCAGGCGCTGAGCAACCCGCTGGGCGCCACCGGCCGGCTCGCCGAGCACGTGCCGGCCACCAGCAGCCTGGCCGGCCAGCTGCCCAGCCAGGACCGGGTGCTCGGTGCGGTGCCGGCCGCCGACTCGCTGGACCACGTGCCGGCCACCGCGCCGCTGGCCGACGCGCTGCCCGCCACCCACGGCCTGGCCGGCAACCTGGCCGGCCTGGACCAGCTCGGCCACGCGGTGCCGGACGCCGACCTGGCCCACCCGGCCGCGGCCGCCGACGCCGCGCACCTGGACGCGCTGCACGAGCAGGCGATGGGCGCCACCCACCGGCTCGGCGGGCTGCCGGACCTGAGCGGCGCGCTCGGCCAGCTGACCGGCACCGCCGGCGCGCTGAACCACCTGCCCGCGGTCGGCTGACCCGGGGTCGGAACACGGCGGAGGGGGCGCGGATCACTCCGCGC
>NZ_JBHYKG010000283.1:0-11272 GCF_042741245.1 Kitasatospora sp. NPDC058965 | reverse complement strand
AGCACCGGCGCGCCCTCGGGCTGCCCGGCCAGTCGCTGGCCTGGGGCCAGTGGGCCGAGACCAGTGCGATCACCGGCAGGCTCGGCGCGAACGACCTGGCCCGGCTGGCCCGGCTCGGGATCCGGCCGATCGCCTCCACCGAAGGCCTGGCCCTGTTCGAGGCGGCCCTGCGGTCGACCGACCGGGCCGCCCTGGTCCCGGCCCCACTGGACCTGGCCGTGCTGCGGGGGAAGCAGCCCGTGGCGCCGCTGCTGCGCGCGCTGCTCCCGGCCGGCGACCGACCGCCGCGCCGCGCCGCCGCCGGGCCCGTGGCTCCCGGGGCGCCGGACGGCACCCCGTTCGCCCAGCAGTTGGCCGCCCTGTCCGACCCGGCGGAGCGCCGGGCCGGCCTGCTGCGGCTGGTCCGCACCGAGGTGTCGGCCGTGCTCGGCACCGCCCCGGACGCGGTCGCCGTGCAGCGCTCGTTCACCGCGCTCGGGCTGGACTCGCTCACCGCCGTCGAACTGCGCAACCGGATCGGCAGCGCGACCGGCCTGCGGCTGCCCGCCACCCTGGTCTTCGACCACCCGAGCCCGGAGGCCCTCGCCGACCACCTGCACGCCGAACTGCTGAGCGCCGCACCCGAGTCGGAGCCGGCACCGGCACCGGGCCCGGTGGCCGCACCGCTGCGGGCCGACGAGCCGATCGCCATCGTCGGGATGGCCTGCCGCCTGCCGGGCGGGGTCAACTCGCCGGAAGAGCTCTGGCAGTTGGTCGCCGACGGGCGGGACGCGATCGCCGGGTTCCCGACCGACCGCGGTTGGGACCTGGACGCGCTGTACGACCCGGACCCGGACCGCCCGGGCACCTCGTACACCCGGCACGGCGGCTTCCTGACCGAGGCGGCCGAGTTCGACGCCGCGTTCTTCGGCATCTCGCCGCGCGAGGCGCTGGCCACCGACCCGCAGCAGCGGTTGCTGCTGGAGACCAGCTGGGAGGCGCTGGAGAGCGCCGGGATCGACCCGGCGGGCCTGCGCGGCAGTCGGACCGGCGTGTTCGCCGGTGTGATGTACCACGACTACGCGCCGCGGGTGCGCGAGGTGCCGGCCGAGTTGGAGGGCTGGCTGGGCAACGGCACGGCGGGCAGCGTGGCCTCCGGGCGGATCTCCTACTCCTTCGGGTTCGAGGGCCCGGCGGTCACCGTGGACACCGCCTGCTCCTCCTCGCTGGTGGCGCTGCACCTGGCCGCCCAGTCGCTGCGGGCGGGCGAGTGCGACCTGGCGCTGGCCGGCGGCGTCGCGGTGATGTCGACGCCGACCACCTTCGTGGAGTTCTCCCGGCAGCGGGCGCTCGCCACCGACGGACGCTGCAAGGCGTACGCGGAGGCGGCCGACGGGACCGGCTGGGGCGAGGGCGTCGGGCTGCTGCTGGTCGAGCGGCTCGCCGACGCCCGGCGCAACGGCCACCGGGTGCTGGCCGTGCTGCGCGGCTCGGCGGTGAACCAGGACGGCGCGTCCAACGGACTCACCGCGCCCAGCGGACCCGCCCAGCAGCGGGTGATCCGCCAGGCGCTGGCCAACGCGGGCCTGTCGCCCGCCGAGGTGGACGCGGTGGAGGGCCACGGTACCGGCACCACGCTCGGCGACCCGATCGAGGCGCAGGCCCTGCTGGCCACCTACGGCCGGCAGCGCCACGGCGACCAGCCGCTCTGGCTCGGCTCGTTGAAGTCCAACATCGGGCACACCCAGGCGGCCGCCGGCGCGGCCGGAGTGATCAAGATGGTCCAGGCGATCCGGCACGGGGTGCTGCCGCGCACCCTGCACGTGGACCGGCCGACCCCGCACGTGGACTGGTCGGCCGGGCAGGTGGCCCTGCTGACGGAAGCGCAGGTCTGGCCGGTGCTCGACCGGCCGCGCCGGGCGGCGGTCTCCTCCTTCGGGGTCTCCGGCACCAACGCCCATGTGATCATCGAGCAGGCACCGGCCGAGCCGGCCGCCGCCACCGAGCCGGCGGCGCCGCAATCCCTGCCGTTCCTGGTGTCGGCCCGCTCGCCGGAGGCGCTCCGGGCCCAGGCCGGGCGACTGGTGGAGCTGTTGGCCGGCGAGGTGGAGCCGGCGGCGGTGGCCCACGCGCTGGCGACCGCGCGCGGGGCGATGGAGGAGCGGGCGGTGGCCGTCGGCGATCCGGCGGGGCTGCGCGCCCTGGCCCTGGACGAGCCGCATCCGGCGCTGGTCCGCGGCCGGGCCGACGAGGTGGGCCGCACCGTCTTCGTGTTCCCCGGCCAGGGCACCCAGTGGCTCGGTATGGCGGTGGAACTCCTGGAGAGCGCACCGGAGTTCGCGAGCCGGATCGGGGAGTGCGCGGCGGCCCTGGCCCCGTGCACGGACTGGTCGCTGCTGGAGGTGCTGCGCGGTGAGCCGGGCGCGCCGGGCCTGGACCGGGTGGACGTGGTGCAGCCCGTGCTGTGGGCGGTGATGGTCTCGCTGGCCGCGCTGTGGCAGGCCCACGGGGTGCGGCCGGACGCGGTGGTCGGCCACAGCCAGGGCGAGATCGCCGCCGCCGTGGTGGCGGGCGGCCTCTCGCTGGCCGACGGCGCCCGGGTGGTGGCGCTGCGCAGTCGGGCGATCCTGGCGCTGGCCGGCCAGGGCGGGATGGCCTCGGTCGCGCTGCCGGAGGCCGCGGTGCGCGAGCGGATCGCGGGCCTGGCCGGCCGGATCTCGGTCGCCGTGGTCAACGGGCCGTCCGCGACCGTGGTGGCCGGGGAGCCGGGAGCCCTGGCCGAGCTGGTCGCCGGGTACCAGGCCGAGCAGGTCCGGGCCAGGCTGATCCCGGTGGACTACGCCTCCCACTCGCCCCAGGTCGACCAGCTGCGCGAGGAACTGCTGGACCTGCTGGCGCCGATCGAGCCGCGCCCCGGCCGGGTGCCACTGCTGTCCACGGTGACCGGCGACTGGCAGGAGACGGCGAAGCTGGACGCCGCCTACTGGGTGGCCAACCTGCGCGAGACCGTGCGGTTCGAGGAGGCCACCCGGCGGCTGGCGGAGACCGGGCACACCGTCTTCGTGGAGGTCAGTCCGCACGCCGTGCTGACGGTGCCGATCCAGGAGACGCTCGCGGAGGTCGGGGCGGCGCGCCGCTCGGTGGTGGCGGGCACGCTGCGGCGCGACCACGGCGGTGCGGACCGGTTCCTGCTCTCCGCCGCCGAGCTGTGGGTGCGCGGGGTGCCGGTCGACTGGGCCGGCCGGTTCGGCGCCGAGCGGCCCGCCCGGGTCGCGCTGCCCGGGTACGCCTTCCAACGACAGCGGTACTGGCTGGACGCGACGGTCACCAACAGCACCGTGACCGCCGCGGTCGCCGCGCCGGCCCCCGGCGCGGACGCCGGGCAGCCGTCGTGGGTCGCGCGGCTGGCCGACGTGGCGCCGGCCCAGCGGCAGGCCGTCCTGGTCGACCTGGTCCGCCGGGAGGCGGCCGCGGTGCTCGGGCACGCCGACCCCGCCGGGGTGGCGCCCGACCGGGCCTTCCGCGACCTGGGACTGAGCTCGCTGACCGCCGTCGAGCTGCGCAACCGGGTGGTGGCCGCGACCGGCCTGGAGCTGCCCGCCACGCTGGTCTTCGACCACCCCGACCCGGAGGCCCTCGCCGCCCTGCTGGCGACCGAACTCGCCCCGTCCCAGGGCGAGTCCGACCGGGTCCACCTCGGCGCGCTGGAATCGCTCGCCGCGCTGGAGCGGGCGCTGGCCGGCACCGCGCCCGAGGGGCCGGACCGGGAGACGGTGGCCCGCCGCCTGCGCGCCCTGGTCGACCGCTGGGGCCTGGGCCCGGCGCCGGCCGAGGAGCCCGAGCTCGACCTGGACAGCGCCAGTGACGAGGAGCTGTTCGACCTGGTGGAGCGCAACTCCGAGGCCTTCTGAACCTGGCCCGGCACATCCGACACATCCGCACCGTGCGATCCGCGAAAGGCACCGATGTCCAACGACCAGAAGCTCCGCGACTACCTCAAGCGCGCGCTGGCCGACGCCCAGAAGGCCAACCGGCGGCTGCAGGAGGTGGAGAGCGCCAAACGCGAGCCGATCGCGATCGTGGGCATGGCCTGCCGGCTGCCCGGCGGGGTGACCGGCCCGGACGACCTGTGGCAGCTGGTCGCCGACGGACGCGACGCGATCACCGGGTTCCCCACCGACCGCGGTTGGGACCTGGACGCGCTGTACGACCCGGACCCCGACCGGCCGGGCACCAGCTACACCCGGCACGGCGGATTCCTCGACACCACACCCGAGTTCGACGCGGAGTTCTTCGGCGTCTCACGGCGCGAGGCGCTGGCCACCGACCCGCAGCACCGGCTGCTGCTCGAGACCGCCTGGGAGGCCTTCGAGCGGGCCGGGATCGACCCGCTGGCCCTGCGCGGCAGCCGGACGGCCGTCTTCGCCGGTATCGCCGGCAGCGACTACACCCCCCGACTGCACGACGCACCGGGGGAGTTGGAGGGCTACCTGGGCATCGGCGGGCTGGACAGCGTGGCGTCGGGGCGGATCTCCTACAGCTTCGGCTTCGAGGGGCCGGCGGTGACGGTGGAGACGGCGTGCTCGTCCTCGCTGGTGGCGCTGCACCTGGCGGCGCAGTCGCTGCGCTCCGGCGAGTCGGACCTCGCCCTGGTCGGCGGGGTGAGCGTGATGGCCACCCCCCAGGGCTTCGTGGAGTTCTCCCGGCAGCGCGGCCTGTCGGCGGACGGCCGGTGCAAGGCCTTCGCGGCCGCCGCCGACGGGACGGGGTGGGCCGAGGGGGTGGGGCTGCTGCTGGTGGAGCGGTTGTCGGACGCGCGCCGGTTGGGTCATGAGGTGCTGGCGGTGGTGCGGGGTTCGGCGGTGAACCAGGACGGTGCGTCGAACGGTTTGACGGCGCCGAGCGGTCCGGCGCAGCAGCGGGTGATCCGGCAGGCGTTGGCGAGTGCGGGGTTGTCGGCGGGGGAGGTGGACGCGGTGGAGGCGCACGGGACGGGGACCCGGTTGGGGGACCCGATCGAGGCGCAGGCGCTGCTGGCCACCTACGGCGCCGCTCACACTGCTGAACACCCGCTGCTGCTGGGCTCGTTGAAGTCGAACATCGGGCACACCCAGGCGGCGGCCGGGGTGGCGGGGGTGATCAAGTCGGTGCTGGCGCTGCGGCACGGGGTGCTGCCGCGCACCCTGCACGCCGAGGAGCCGACCCCGTTCGTGGACTGGTCCACCGGCGCGGTGGAGCTGCTGACCGAGGCCCGACCGCTGGTCCGGGGCGAACGACCGCGCCGGATCGGGGTCTCGGCCTTCGGGGCGAGCGGCACCAACGCCCACGTGATCGTCGAGGAGGCGCCGGACCCGGAGCCGGCCGAGCAGTTGACAGCTCCCCGGCAGGTGCCGTTCGTGGTCTCGGCGCGGTCGGCGGCGGCGTTGCGGGAGCAGGCCGGGCGGATCGCCGACCTGGCCGAGCACGAGGACCCGGTGGCGGTGGCGCACGCGCTGGTCACGGGGCGCGCCGCCCTGCCGGAACGGGCCGTGGTGCTGGGCGACGCGGGTGGGCTGCGCGACCTGTCCGGGCCCGAGGTGATCACCGGGTCGGCGGAGCGGGCGGGTCGGCTGGCGTTCCTGTTCTCGGGGCAGGGGAGTCAGCGGGTGGGGATGGGGTCGGGGTTGTCCGCGGTGGAGCCGGTGTTCGCGGCGGCCTTCGACGCGGTGGTGCGGGAGTTGGGGTTGCCGGTGGCCGAGGTGATCGCCTCCGGTGCGGATCTGGACCGGACGGGGTGGGCGCAGCCGGCGCTGTTCGCGGTGGAGGTGGCGCTGTTCCGGTTGTTCGAGTCGTGGCGTGTGCGGCCGGACTTCGTGGCGGGGCACTCGATCGGTGAACTGGCGGCCGCGCATGTGGCGGGGGTCCTGTCGTTGCCGGATGCGGCGCGGTTGGTGGTGGCGCGCGGGCGGCTGATGGAGGCGTTGCCGTCGGGCGGGGTGATGGTGGCGGTGCAGGCCGACGAGGCGGAGGTGCGGGCGGTCCTGGTGGCGGGGGCGGAGATTGCTGCGGTGAACGGGCCGCGGGCGGTGGTGGTCTCCGGTGACGCGCAGGCGGTGGCGGCGGTGGTGGCGCGGTTCGCGGACCGGCGGACCCGGCGGTTGACGGTCAGTCATGCGTTCCACTCGGCCCACATGGACGGGATGCTGGCGCAGTTCCGGGAGGTGGCGGCGAGCCTCTCCTACGGCGAGCCGGTCATTCCGGTGGTGTCGGGGCTGACCGGCCGGCTCGCGGGCGCGGGTGAGTTGGCGGATCCGGAGTACTGGGTGCGCCAGGTGCGCGAGGCGGTGCGGTTCGGCGACGTGATCGCGGAGCTGGACGCCGAGGGTGTGGGCACGTTCGTGGAGCTGGGGCCGGACGGGACGTTGGCGGGGCTGGTCGGGTCGGCGCTGGAGGCACCGGTGACGGCGGCGGTGCTGCGCCGGGAGCGGGACGAGCTGACGACGGCGCTGACCGCGCTGGCCCGCATCCACGTGCAGGGCCACGACGTGGACTGGCCGGTGCTGTTCGGCGGCGACCGGCGCCCGCGGGTCGAGCTGCCCACCTACCCCTTCCAGCGCCGCCGCTACTGGCTGGACCCCGCGCAGCGCAGCGCCGACGCGGCCGGCCTCGGGCTGTCCGCACCGGACCACCCGCTGCTCGGCGCGGTGGTCACCCTGCCCGAGGGCGAGGGCGCGCTGCTCACCGGCCGGATCTCCACCGCCACCCACCCGTGGCTCGCCGACCACACCGTCCAGGGCACCCCGATCCTGCCCGGCACGGCGCTGCTGGAGCTGGCGATCCGGGCCGGCGACGAGGTCGGCGCGAGCACCCTGGACGAACTGGTGGTGGAGACCCCGCTGGCCCTGCCCGCGCAGGGCTCGGTCCAGCTCCAGGTCGCCGTGCACGAGGCCGACGCCACCGGCGCCCGCCTGGTCGCCATCCACTCCCGGCCCGACACCGGCGAGTGGACCCGGCACGCCGGCGGCACGCTGCTGGACGAGCGCACGGCCCCCGTCGAGCCGCGCCCGCTGGGCAGTTGGCCGCCTCCCGGTGCCCGGCCGCTGGACACGGCGGACCTCTACCCGGAGCTGGCCGCCGCCGGACTGGCGTACGGCCCCGCCTTCCAGGGGGTCCGGGCGGCCTGGCGGGACGGCGACACCTTCTACGCCGAGCTGGCCCTGCCCGCCGAGCAGCAGGAGCAGGGCGCCAGGTACGGCCTGCACCCGGCGCTGCTGGACGCGGCCGTCCACCTCACGGCGCACGACGCGCTGGCGGACACGCCCGCCGGCAGCAGCCGGCTGCCGTTCGCCTACACCGGGGTCCGGCTGTTCGGCGCGGGCGCCACGGCGCTCCGGGTCCGGCTGCGGCGGACCGGGGCGGAGACGGTCTCGGTCGAGGCCTTCGACGGGTCCGGCGCGCCGGTCGCCTCGGTCGAGGCACTGCACGCACGCTTGGTGACGGCGGACCAGCTGGCGCCGAGTCCGGCCGATGCCGACCGTGACGCGCTCTTCGCCCTCGACTGGCCGGAGCACGCCGTGCCGAGCCATCGTCAGGAGACGGGCCTGCCGCAGTGGCGCCCCGAGCCGAGCGCCGACGGCGTGTCGGCGGCCGACCTGGCCCACCTGCGGGACTGGCTCTCGGGCGAGGACGGCCGACTGGTCGTGCTGACCCGGCGTGCGGTGGCGGTGGCCCCGGAGGAGGCCGTGGACCTTGCGGCGGCGCCGGTGTGGGGCCTGGTGCGGTCGGCGCAGTCGGAGCACCCGGGGCGGTTGGTGCTGGTGGACAGTGACGACACGCCTGCCTCGCGGGCGGTGCTGGCGGCCGCGGTGGCCACCGGTGAGCCGCAGTTCGCGCTGCGCGAGGGCCGGGTGCACGTGCCGCGCCTGGTGCGGGCGCAGGTGCCCGAGGTCGGGGCCGGCCGTCCGTGGGACCCGGACGGCACGGTGCTGATCACGGGTGGCACCGGGACGCTGGGTGCGCTGTTGGCCCGTCACCTGGTGGCCGAGCGCTCGGTGGGCCATCTGCTGCTGCTCTCCCGCAGCGGCCCGGCCGCCCCGGGGGCCGCCGAGTTGCAGGCGGAGCTGGCCGCGCTGGGTGCCACGGTCACGATCGAGGCGGTGGACGCCGCGGACCGGGAGGCGCTGGCGGCGGCGCTGGAGCGGATCCCGGCCGCGCACCCGCTGACGGCGGTGGTGCACACGGCCGGCGTGGTGGACGACGGGGTGGTCACGGCCCTGACGCCCGAGCGGCTGGCCGCCGTGTGGCGTCCCAAGGCCGAGGGCGCCCGCCACCTGCACGAGCTGACGCGGGGTCACGACCTGGCCGCCTTCGTCCTCTACTCCTCCGTCGCGGCCCTGCTGGGCGGCCCGGGGCAGGCGAGCTACGCGGCGGCCAACACCTACCTGGACGCCCTGGCCCAGCACCGGCGCGCCCTCGGGCTGCCCGGCCAGTCGCTGGCCTGGGGCCAGTGGGCGGAGATCAGCGCGATCACCGCCCGACTCGGCGAGGCCGACCAGCGCCGCGCCGCCCGGGCGGGCCTGCGCACCCTGTCCGCCCGGCGCGGCACCCTGCTGCTGGCGGCGGCCGAGCGGGTGGCCGCGGGCTACCTGGTCGCCGCTCCGCTCGACCTGGCCACGCTGCGGGCGGCCCCGTCGCTGCCGCCGGTGCTGCGCGCACTCGTCCCGGCCGTCCGCCGCACCGCCCGCGGCGCGGGCGACCCGGCCGGCGGTGCGCCGCTGCACCGGATCGCGGGGCTGACCGGGCCGGAGCGCACCGCCGCCCTGCTGGAGCTGGTCCGCGGCGAGGCGGCCGCCGTGCTCGGCACCGAGCCGGCCGCCGTGCCGGCCGCCCGGCCGTTCAACGACCTCGGGCTGGACTCCCTCACCGCCGTCGAACTGCGCAACCGGCTGACCGCCGCCACCGGGCTGCGGCTGGCCCCCACGGTCACCTTCGACCACCCGGATCCGACCGGACTCGCCGCGCACCTGGACGAGTTGCTCGGTGACCGGCCGGTGGTCGCGGAGCAGGCCGCGGAGCGGACCGGGGCGCCGGCCGAGGACCCGAGCCAGCCGCTGGCCACCCTCTACCGCCGCCTGGCGGCCCAGGGCAGCTTCGCGGAGGCCTCGGCGCTGATCGGGGTCGCCTCCCACCTGCGCGGCCGGTTCGCGCGGGACGAGCGCGCGGCGCACGTCCGCAAGCCGATCCGGCTCGCCTCCGGCGACGCCCCGGTGGCCGTGGTGGCCTTCCCCGCGCTGAGCGCGATCTCGGGCCCGCACGAGTACGCCCGGCTCGGCCACGCCTTCCAGGGCGACCGCGACGTCTTCGTGCTCCCGTCGCCCGGCTGGGACCCGGCGGACCTGCTGCCCGCCGACCTCGACGTCTTCCTCACCCTGCACACCGAGACGGTGCGCGACCTGGTCGGCGACGACCGGCCGGTGGTGGTCCTGGGCCGGTCGATGGGCGGCTGCGTCGCGCACGCGGTGGCCGAGCGGCTGGAGGCCGGCGGCCGGGAGGTGGCCGGGCTGGCGCTGATCGACGCCTACCCGATCGACAGCGCGGTGCGCGCGGGCATGGCGGACTGGTGGCTGACCGCGATGCTCACCGGGATGGTCGACCGGATCGCGCAGTACGACATGGTCTGGAGCGACGCCAGCCTCACCTCGATGGGCGCCTACAACACCGTCTTCGCGGGCTGGCAGCCGGGACCGCTGCGCGCGCCGATCGTCGCGCTGCGCGCCGACACCCCGCTGCGGCACACCGTGGTGGATCCGACGGGCGGTCAGGACTGGCGCGCCTACTGGCCGGTGCCGCACGAGGTGCGGGACATCCCCGGGGACCACTTCACCGTGCTGGAGCAGCACACCCCGACAACGGCGGAGACCCTCCGCCACTGGATCGAGACGAAGGAGCAGGCATGGTCGACCCGGTAGTGCTGGTCACCGGAGCGGCGTCGGGCATCGGCGCGGCCACGGTGCGGCTGTACGCCGAGCGCGGCCACCGCGTGGTGGCGGTGGACGTGGACAAGGCGGGACTGGACGCCTTCGCCGGCTTTCCCGGCGTGGCCACGCTCGCAGGCGACGTGGCGGAGGAGGAGACGAACACCCGTGCGGTCGCGCTCGCCCTGGAGCGGTTCGGCCGGCTGGACGCCGCCGTGCTCAACGCCGGGATCGGCGGCGCCGGACCGCTGGAGTCGCCGGGCGCGGTGGAGCGGTTCGACCGGCTCTTCGCCGTCAACGTGCGCGGAGTGGTGCTGGGCCTGCGGGCCGCGGTGCCGGCGCTGCGCGCCTGCGGCGGCGGGGCGATCGTGGCCACCTCCTCGGTCTCCGGCCTGCGCGGCGACCCCGGCACCTGGGGCTACAACGCCACCAAGGCGGCGGTGATCAACCTGGTCCGGGCCGCCGCGATCGACTACGCCGGGCAGGGCATCCGGGTCAACGCGATCGCCCCGGGCGGCACCGTGACCGCGATGACGGCCGGTCAGGTGGCCGACCCGCACTTCTCCGACTTCATCACCAGCCGGATCCCGGCCGGGAGGTGGGCCGACCCGAGCGAGCCCGCCGAGGTGATCTGGTTCCTCACCTCGCCGGCCGCCTCCTACGTGACCGGCGTGACCGTCCCGGTCGACGGCGGGCTGAGCGCCAACGGCGGCATCCTGCTGCCGCCGCCGGTCCCGCCGCGCTGAACCCGACCCCCGTCCGTTCCCACCCCTTCACGAGTACCCACCCCTTCACGAGTACCCGCCCCTTCCGAGGAGAGACATGAGCATCGAGGCGAACAAGGCCCTGGTCGAGCGCTACTACCACGAGCTGGTCACCGGTCAGCGGCTGGACCTGCTGCCGGAACTGGTCGCCGAGGACGCGGCCGACGAGACCGTGGTCGGTCGCGGCGGCAGCGGCACCCGCGAGGACTTCGCCGAGCACCTGCGGGTGCTCTGGTCGACCGTCCAGGGCGTCACGGCGACCGTCGAGGACCTGGTCGCGGAGGAGGACCGGGTGATCGCCTTCTGGCGGATCGAGGGCGTGCACGTCGGCCCGGTCTTCGGGGTGCCCGGCACCGGGCGCGCCTTCAGCGGCCGCAGCATCTCCACCCTGACCATCCGCGACGGCAAGGTGGTCCGCTACAACGTGCTGCCCGACCGGCTCGGCATCATCCAGCAGCTGACCCCCGTCACCGTCTGACCCACCGTCCGCCCACCCCAGGGGCCCGGGGCCGGGGGCCGGCCCCGGGCCCCCCCCGGGGGGGGGCCCGGGGCCCCCCCCCCCCCCCGGGGGGGGGG
>NZ_JBHYKG010000282.1:0-11290 GCF_042741245.1 Kitasatospora sp. NPDC058965 | reverse complement strand
GCGCGGCCCGCCGCCGATCCGTCCGCCGTGTCCGTCAGCGGGTCCGTGCGAGGGGGGCACCGGACGGGTACGGTCGGATTCCGGGCAGGGGTGCGAGGAGGAGGCGGGATGACGGAGTCGGCGCCGGTGGTGACCGGGGCGGCGGTGCGGTGCGTGCCGGCCGTGCCGAGCTGGGTGAGCCTGATGGCCGGCGACCTGGAGAGTGCGACCGACTTCTACGGCAGGCTGCTGGGCTGGACGTTCAGCCGCGGGCCGGACCGCTGGGGCCCCTACGTGCGGGCGCTGGCCGGCGGGGTGGCGGTGGCGGGGCTGAGCGGGGCGACCGACCTCCAGCTGCCGGTCGCCTGGACCGCCTACTTCGGCACCGAGGACGCCGACATGGTGTCCGAGCGGGTGCGGGCCCGGGGCGGCACGGTGGCGATCGGGCCGCTCGGCTTCGACGCCGGCCGACTGGCGATCGCCGCCGACCGGGCGGGCGCGCCGTTCGGGATCTGGGAGGGCGACCGGGAGCGCGGCGCGGTGCTGCACACCCTCCCCGGGGCGCCGGTCTGGATCGAGCTGCGCACCCCCGACGCCTTCGACTCCGCGCTCTTCTACGGCGGGGTGTTCGGCTGGGACGACCGCCCCGCCGGCGAGTTCGACGTGCGCTTCGAGCACGAGCGGGTGGTGCTGCGGACCGCGGGGCGCAGCGTGGCCGCGCTGGTCACCTCGACCGATCCGGAGGCCCGGCCGTCCTGGAACGTGTACTTCTCGGTGCCGGACGCGGACGCCACGGTCGAGCTGGCGGACCGGCTGGGCGCGGACGTCCTCGGCGAGGTGCGGGACAGCCCGTACGGCCGGGTGGCCGACCTGCGCGACCCGCAGGGCGGCCGGTTCTCGGTGCTCGGCCCGCGCTAGCCGACCGGCGGTCGCTCAGTCGCGCCCGACCGGTGCGCCGCAGCGCCGGCAGCGGGTGGGCGGGGCCTGCTCGGCGAGCGCCCCGCACTCCGCGCAGACCAGGGCCAGCAGGCAGGCGGGCTCGCCACCGGCGGGCTCGGGCGGCTCGGTCGAGCGGTTCGAGCGGTCCGGCCGGTCCGGCTCGGGAGCGGGCTGCGGTGCGGTCCCGGGTGAGGTCACCTGCCGAGCCTAGCGGCCGGCCACCGGTGCTGGCCCGACCGGGGGAATCCGCTGCGCCATCGGTGTGGACACGATCCGTCCTCGCCGGAGCCGGTCTACCCATCCCCAAGGATCGCTTAGGAGCGGTCCCCCAGGATCGCTCGTCGAGTCAGGTCAGCGAGCCGAGGAGGACGGATGGAACGCGAGGGCAACCCCATGGGCGAGGCGGGGCAGGGCGCCGACGCGGCGCAGCGCCGGATCGCGGAGGAGGACCCGGCCGTCGAGCCGTTCGAGCACGGCGACGTGGAGTGGTACGCGGTCCTCGGCGAGGACTGACCCACCCGTCGACCACGCCGCCGGCCAGCCGGCCGCCGGACGGACCGTCAGGCCTCCCAGACCGTGGTCACGTTGCAGAACTCGCGGATCCCGTGCCCGGACAGCTCCCGCCCGTACCCCGAGCGGCGCACCCCGCCGAACGGCAGGGCGGGGTGCGAGGCGGTCATCCCGTTGAAGAAGACGCCGCCCGCCTGGATGTCCCGGACGAACCGCTCCTGCTCCTGCGGCTCGGTGGTCCACACGTTGGAGCTGAGCCCGAACGGCGTGTCGTTCGCCAGCTCCAGCGCGTGCTCCAGGTCCCTGGCCCGGTACAGCGTGGCGACCGGGCCGAAGGCCTCCTCGTGGTGGATCCGCATGCCGGGCTCGATCCCGCTGAGCACCGTCGGCGGGTACCACCACCCGTCGCCCAGCCCGCCGGGCACCGGCGCTTCGCACTCCACCCGGGCGCCCCGCGCCACCGCGTCCCGGACCAGCTCGGCCAGCTCGTCCCGGCCCTGCCGGGTGGCCAGCGGCCCGACCTGGGTGGCCTCGTCCATCGGGTCGCCGACCCGCAGCGCGCCCATCGCGCCGACGAAGGCGGCCCGGAACTCCTCGTACACGTGCTCGTGGACGATGAACCGCTTGGCCGCGATGCAGGACTGGCCGTTGTTCTGCACCCGGGCGGTGACCGCGGTGCGGGCGGCGGCGGCCAGGTCGGCCGAGGGCAGCACCACGAACGGGTCGCTGCCGCCCAGCTCCAGCACGGTCTTCTTCACCTCGTCCCCGGCCACCGCGGCGACCGCCCGTCCGGCCCCCTCGCTGCCGGTGAGGGTGGCGGCGGCGACCCGGGGGTCGCGCAGCACCCCCTCGACCGCGCGGGACTCGATCAGCAGGGTCTGGAAGCAGCCGTCGGGGAAGCCCGCGCCGCGGAACAGGTCCTCCAGGTAGAGCGCGGTCTGCGGCACGTTGGAGGCGTGCTTGAGCAGGCCGACGTTGCCCGCCATCAGCGCGGGGGCGGCGAACCGGACGACCTGCCAGAGCGGGAAGTTCCACGGCATCACGGCCAGCACCACGCCGAGCGGCCGGTAGCGGACCCAGGCGCGGCCGGCCCCGGCGTCCTCCGTGTCCCGGGCGGTCGGGTGCTCGTCGGCCAGCAGCGCGGACGCCCGGTCGGCGTACCAGCGCATCGCCTTGGCGCACTTGGCGGCCTCGGCGCGGGCGGCGGCGAGCGGCTTGCCCATCTCGGTGGTCATCAGCCGGGCGATGGTCTCCTGGTCGGCGTCCAGCAGTTCGGCCGCCCGGTGCATCAGCTGGGTGCGGCGGCCGAAGTCGGTGAGGCGGTACGCCTGGAAGGTCTGCACCGCCCGGGCCAGCCGCTGCTCCACGGCGGCGGGCGTGTAGGGCTCGAAGGTCCGCAGGGTCTGACCGGTCGCCGGGTTGACGGTTGCGATCACCATCGGTCGCCTCCTGGGCGCGGGTGAGGGGGAGGGGGTCCGCCCTGCCAGGCTAGGGCGTCGGCCCCCGCACCGCACCGGCGTCGGCGCTGTCCGTGGCGGGGTGCATGCTGGGGGCATGCCCGAGGGAGACTCCGTGTTCCTGGTGGCCGCGCAGCTGCACCGGGCGCTGGCCGACCAGCTGCTGACCACCGCCGACCTGCGGGTGCCCGCACACGCCACGGCGGACCTGACGGGCCGTCGGGTGCTGGAGGTGCGCCCGCGCGGCAAGCACCTGCTCACCCGGTTGGAGGGCGGCCTGACGCTCCACACCCACCTGCGGATGGACGGCCGCTGGGTCGTCCACCAGGCGGGGGAGCGGTGGACCGGCGGGGCCGGCCACCAGGTCCGGGTGGTCCTGGGCACGGCCGCGCACACCGCGGTCGGCTACCGGCTGCCCGTGGTGGAGCTGCTGCGCACGGCGGAGGAGGCCCGGGCGGTCGGCCACCTCGGTCCGGACCTGCTGGCGCCGCAGTGGGGGGACGGGCACGCCGCGGAGGCGGTGCGCCGGCTGCTGGCCCTGCCCGGGCGCCCGGTGGGCGAGGCGCTGCTGGACCAGCGCAACCTCGCCGGGATCGGCAACGTGTACGCCAACGAGCTCTGCTTCCTGGCGGGCGCCACCCCGTGGACCCCGATCGGCGAGCTGCCCGACCTGGCGAAGCTGGTGGCGGCCGCGCACCACCTGCTGTACCTGAACCGGCTGCGCCCGGGCCACGTCACCACCGGCGAGCCGCGCCCGGACCGGGCGCACTGGGTCTACGGGCGGGCGGGCCGGCCGTGCCGGCGCTGCGGCACGCAGCTGCGCACCGCGAGCCAGGGCCGCCCGCCCCAGCAGCGGGTCGCCTACTGGTGCCCCCGCTGCCAACGGGGCCCGGAGCCGGCCCGCTAGGGTGTTCGATCATGGATGCCGACCTCGCCGCGCTCTGCGCCGACCTGCGCTCGCCCGACCCCGCGGTGCGGGACGACCACGCGTACGCGGCGCTGGTGGCACGGGTCCCGGAGCTGACCGCGGACCAGGCGCACGAGCTGGGTGACGAGATGGCCGCCCGGTTCACCGACCCCGAGGTGCAGACCCGCACCTTCGCGCCGCTGATCCTGGCCGCACTGGTCAAGCAGGGCCACTACCGGCCGCAGTGGCTGGCGGCCTTCGCCGCCTGGTACCCGGCCGAGCAGGACCTGCGCGGCCACGACCCGGAGCTCGGCTGGCTGCACGCGGTGGCGCACGGGGCCGACCTGCTCGGTGCGCTCGGCACGCACGACGGGGCCGACCCCGAGGAGCTGCTGGCGCTGGGGGCGGCCCGACTGGTGGCGCCGACCGCGCACGTGTGGGACGCGCTGGAGGACGACCGCCTGGCGTACGCGCTGGCCCGGATCCTCACCCGGCCCGGGCTGACGGCGGCCCGGTCGACCGGGTGGCTGGACCGGGTGGCCGAGATGTTCGCCACCGGTGCGCCCGGCCCGGTCCCGGCCGAGGCGAGCAACACCATCCGCACCCTGTGGCTGCTGCACCTGTGCGCGGTGCGCGGGGTGCGACCGACCCGGTACGGGACCGGGCCGGCCGTCCCGCTGGCGCAGGCCGGGGCGGTGGCCGACCGGCTGGTGGAGCTGCTGGCGATCCCGTCCCCGTACCTGGGCTGAGCCAGGCCGTACCTGGGCCGAGCCCGGCCGGGGGTCCGGATCAGGTGGCCGAGCCGGCCGCCGCGCCGGTGGCCAGGTCGGCGCCCCAGCGGTCGATCGCGGCCTGCAGGTCCAGGGCCCGCATGCCGGGGGCGTCCTCGGCGCTCGGCCAGTCCTCGCGCGGGACCCGCCACATCACCTCGAACTCGTTGCCGTCCGGGTCCTTGGCGTAGAAGGACTTGGAGACCTGGTGGTCGGTGGCCCCGACCAGGGCGCCGCGCTCGGCGAGCTCGCGCCCGATCTCGGCCAGCTCGCCCAGCGTGCCCACCTCCCAGGCCAGGTGGTAGAGGCCGACCCGGCCCGGCTGCGGGCCGGGAGCGTCGGCGCCGATCGCGAACAGGCCCAGGTCGTGGTCGTTCCGGGTCTCCCGCGCGCTCAGGAAGGCGGCCCGGCCGGGGATCTCCACGTCGACCTGGAAGCCGAGCACCTCGGTGTAGAAGGCCACCGAGGTGGCCACGTCGCGGATGTAGAGCACCGCGTGGTTGAGCCGGCGGACGGGCATGGCGATCTCCTCCCGGCCGGGCGGGCGGCCCGGCTCCAAGCGTGGTTCAAATTTGAACTTCGACAGGGTCGACCCTACCTCCGAGTTCGAATTTGAACAACCGTGTCGGCCCCGCGGCGTCGCCCGTTCGCAGCAGCGGGCTGGCGCCCGGGCCCGGGCGGCCGGAGGGTCGGGAGCAGGGGAGGCAGCCCCGGCGGCCGAGGAGGCGGAGCAGGTGGAGCCGACGCACGACAGCACCGCGGAGGACCCGCGGCCGCCGGACCGCCTCGGCGCCGCGATCCTGGAGGCCCTGTTCACCCAGGCCCCGATCGGCATCTACGTGCTGGACGAGCAGCTCCGGGTGGTCCGCTACAACACCGCCGCCCGCGGCCTGCGCGGGCTGCCGCCGGACCAGGTGCTCGGCCGCCGGCTCGGCGACATCGCCACCGGCTTCCGCAGCACCGAGCTGCGCGACCTGGCCCACGAGGTGCTGCGCACCGGCAACCCGGTGCGCGGCTTCCCACTGCGCGGCCGCCCGCCCGCCGAGCCGGACCGCGAGATGGCGATCGCCGTCTCGATGTTCCGGCTGGCCGGGCTGGCCGACGGGCGCACCGGCCTGGTGGTGGCGATCCAGAACGAGACCGAGCAGGAGCGGGCCCGGGACCGGCTGGACCTGCTGCACGACGCCTACCGCCTGGTCGGCACCACGCTGGACCCGGTCACCACCGCCGAGCAGCTGGCCGAGGTGCTGGTGCCCGCGCTGGCCGACGCCGCCACCGTGCACGTGCTGGACGACCTGCTGCGCGGCGAGCACCGCCGCGTGGTCCCGGCCGCCCCGGACCTGCCGCTGCGCCGGGTGGCCTTCCGCACCGCCCGCGGCGCCTGGTCCTCCCAGCACGAGGAGGTGCTGGAGAAGCTGCCGTTCGCCAGCCCGTTCACCCGGGTGCTGGAGGACGGCCGCCCCCGCCTGGTCGCCCGGCTGGACGGCGAGGACCTGTGGGCGGGGGCGGACCCCGAGCGGGCCGCGGTGCTGGCCGCCGCCGGGGTGCGCTCGGTGCTCACCGTCCCGCTGGTCGCGCCCGAGGACGCGGTGCTCGGCGTGCTCACGCTGTACCGGTGCGACGGGGCCGAGCCCTACACCGCGGACGACGCCGAGCTGGCCGCCCAGATCGCCTCGCGCGGCTCCCTGGGGATCGACAACGCCGCCACCTACCTGCGCGAGCGGGCCACCGCCACCACCCTGCAGCGCCACCTGCTGCCGTCCGGCACGCCCCAGCTGTCCACGGTGGAGACCGCGCACCTCTACCTGCCCGCCACGGCCGGCGGCGACTGGTTCGACGTGATCGAGCTGCCCGGGGCCCGGGTGGCGCTGGTGGTCGGCGACGTCTTCGGCGAGGGCGTCGAGGCCGCCGCCGACATGGGGCAGCTGCGCACCGCGGTGCGGACCCTGGCCGATCTGGAGCTGCCGCCGGAGGAGCTGCTGAACCGGCTGGACGGCACCGCCCGGCGGCTGGCCCGGCGCAGCGGCCGCAGCGCCGCCGCCAGCTGCGTGTACGCGGTCTACGACCCGGTCACCCGGCAGCTGAGCGCCGCCGCGGCGGGCCACCCGGCCCCGCTGCTGGCCACCGAGGGCGGCGAGCTGAGCCGGCTCGCGCTGCCGGTCGGCCCGCCGCTGGGGGTCGGCGCCGAGGAGCGGGAGAACCCGCGCGAGGCGGCCACCGTGGCGGTCGCCGACGGCACGGTGCTCTGCTTCTACACCAAGGGGCTGCTGGCGGCCGACGAGCACGCGCCGGCCACGCTGCGCCGGGTGCTCGCGCACACCGACCGCTCGCTGCCCGAACTGGCCGACGCGGTCGCCTACGCGCTGGCCGACGAGCAGGCCGAGCAGGACGCGGTGCTGCTGCTGGCCCGCACCCGCGGCCTGCCCGAGGACCGCACCGCCAGCTGGACGCTGCCCGAGGACCCCACCGTGGTGGCCACCGCCCGCCGCCTGGTGACCACCCAGCTGACCGCCTGGGGCCTGGCCGGGCACGCCTTCGAGATCGAGCTGGTGGCCAGCGAGTTGATCACCAACGCGATCCGCTACGGGCGCGCGCCGATCGTGCTGCGGCTGATCCGGGACCGGTACCTGACCTGCGAGGTCGCCGACTCCAGCAGCACCGCCCCGCACCTGCGCCACGCGCGCAGCACCGACGAGGGCGGGCGCGGCCTCTACCTGGTGATGCGCCTGACCGACCGCTGGGGCACCCGGTACGGTCCGCGCGGCAAGACCATCTGGGCCGAGTCCCTGGTGGACGGGGACGGCTGAGGGCCGTTCAGGCCGCGCCGACGTCGCGGCGGGCGAGACCGACCAGGCCGGCCCCGGTCAGTGCGCCGGACACCAGGGTGAGCAGCACCAGCGGGGTCCAGTGGAACGGGCCGCCGGGGATCCGCGGGACGTGGGTGAACGGCGTCAGGTCCAGGAACCACTGGCCCACGTCGAGCAGCGGGCCGAGGTAGGCGATGAAGACCAGCACCCCGAACACGCCCCAGGCCGCCGTGGACCAGCGCGGCAGCAGACCGAACAGCGCCACCGCGGCCCCCGCGAAGACCCACAGCGCCGGCGCGGTGGCCAGCCCGGCGCCCAGCATCCGCCCGGTCCAGCCCCAGAGGTCGCCGAGCACCGCGCCGGCCCCGAGCCCGACCCCCAGCCCGCCGGCCGCCATCACCAGCACGCTGCCGAGGAGCGGGTGGAGCAGGTGGCTCCAGGCCCAGGCCGCCCGCCCGACCGCGCCGCCCAGCACCGGCTCCGCCCGCCCGCCGGTCTCCTCGGCGCGCAGCCGCAGCACCGACTGCACCGCGTAGAAGGCGGCGGCCATGCCCAGGAAGCTGACCGAGGTGGACAGGTAGGAGTCGGTCAGCCCGCTCACCCCGCCGTAGCGGGCGATGATCTGCTCGACCTGCTGATTGCCCGTCAGCAGCGCGTCGATGCCCCGGGCCAGGCTGCCCAGCACGGTGCCGAAGACCAGCAGCCCGGCGGTCCAGCCGAGCAGGGTCGGCCGCTGCAGCCGGCGGCCGAGGCCGAACACCCCGCGCAGCCCGGGCCCGGCCGCCGGCGGCCCCGGACGCTGCGGCAACAGCCCGCTGCCCAGGTCGCGGCCGGCCTGGATCCGGTGGCCGACCACGATCCCCAGCAGCCCGCAGGCCAGCGACAGGGCGATCACCCACCACCGGTCGCCGGCCCACGGGTGGGTCCGCTCGGCCCAGCCGAGCGGCGAGAGCCAGGCCGCCCAGCCGCCGGCCCCGGTGCTGCCGGCGGCGTCGCCGACGGTGCGCAGCAGGTACGCGACGAGCAGCAGCAGCGCGCCCAGCCCGTTGGCGGCCCGGCCGGTCGCGGTGAGCTGCACCGCCACCGCCTGGGTCCCGGTGAAGACGGTGCCGACCGCCGCCAGGGTCAGGCCGAAGCAGACCGCACCCGCGAACCCCTGGTGGAGCAGCAGCATGACCGCCGCCGCCAGCGCACCGACCGTCCAACAGGCCGTCAGGGCCAGGGTGAGGGCGGCGGTCAGCGGGGCGCCGCGGCCGACCGCGCCGGCGCCGAGCAGCTCCAGCCGCCCCGACTCCTCCTCGGCCCTGGTGTGCCGGGTGACCAGCAGCAGCACCATGACACCGATCATCAGCCCGCCGAAGCCCAGCACCCGCCAGGCGGTCAGCGCGCCCAGGCTGTGGGTGTCGTACAGCGGTCCGTACAGCGCGCGCAGCGACGGGTTGGCCTCGATGCTCGCGCCCAGCCGGTCCCGGTCCGCCTGGGTCGGGTAGAGCCGGTCGATCGAGACGGCGGTGCTGGCCACGATCGCGACCAGCGCGTACAGCCAGACCGGCAGCACGATCCGGTCGCGCCGGGCGGCCAGCCGCAGCAGCGGGCGCAGGCCGGCGTTCACCGCGGTCCGCCGGCGGGCTCGTAGTGGCGCAGGAAGAGCTCCTCCAGGGTCGGCGGACGGCTCGTCAGGCTGCGCACCCCGACGGCGGTCAGGGCCTTGAGCAGCCCGTCCAGGTGGTCGGTGTCCACCTGGCAGCTGATCCGCGCGTCGCCGATCCGCAGGTCGTGCACGCCGGGCAGCTCCGCCAGCCCGGTCGGCGCGCCGCGCAGCTCGGCCTCGACCGTGGTGCGGGTCAGGTGGCGCAGCTCGGCCAACGTGCCGGTCTCCACCGTGCGCCCGGCGCGGATGATGCTGACCCGGTCGCAGAGCGCCTCCACCTCGGACAGGATGTGGCTGGAGAGCAGGACGGTGCGGCCGCGGTCGCGCTCCTCGGCGACGCACTGGCGGAACACCTCCTCCATCAGCGGGTCCAGGCCGGCCGTCGGCTCGTCCAGCAGCAGCAGCTCCACGTCGGAGGCGAGCGCCGCGATCAGCGCCACCTTCTGCCGGTTGCCCTTCGAGTACTGGCCGCCCTTCTTGGTCGGGTCGAGCTCGAAGCGTTCCAGCAGTTCGGCGCGCCGCCCGGGGTCGGCGCCGCCGTGCAGGCCGGCGAGCAGGTCGATCACCTCGCCGCCGGACAGGTTGCGCCAGAGCGCCACGTCGCCCGGCACGTAGGCGAGTCGGCGGTGCAGGGCCACCCGGTCCTGCCACGGATCGCCGCCGAGCAGGGTCACGGTGCCGGCGTCGGCGCGGATCAGGCCGAGCAGGACCCGCAGCGTGGTGGACTTGCCCGCCCCGTTCGGGCCCAGGAAGCCGAGCACCTCACCGGTCTCGACCGTCAGGTCCAGGCCGTCCAGCGCACGGGTCCGACCGAAGTCCTTGACCAGTCCCGAGACTCTGATCGCAGTCGTCATGCGCTCGATGCTAGGCCTGCCGGGCCGTGCCGTCCCCCGTCCGAACGGCACCCGGGAGAGTGCCGACCGGCCCTGGTCGGTCCGGTGTCACCCGCCCGGCCGTGCGGCCGGGTGGCGGCGGCCGCCGGGTGGTTGGCTGGGAGCTCCGACGGCTCCCGCCGACCTCGAGGAGAGACGATGAGCCCCGCGATCCGCAGCCTGGTGGTCCCGGTGTCCGAGATCGAGTCCGCCAAGGGCGTCTACACGGCGCTGCTCGGCGCACCGCACACCGACTCGCCGCACTACGTCGGCTACACCGTCGACGGCTTCGAAGTGGCCCTGGCACCGGGCGACGTGACGGGCGGTCCGGTGGCCTTCGTCGACGTGGACGACCTGGACGCGGCCGAGGCGGCGCTGCTGGCGGTGGGCGCCACCGAACGGGACGCACCGCGCGAGGTGGCGCCGGGCGTGCGGGTCTGCGTGCTCACCGACCGGGACGGCAACCCGCTCGGGCTGCGCGGCCGGTAGGGCCGCCGGCGGCGGTGACCGGTCGGTGCGGCGAGCCGTGCCGACCGATCACCGTGTTCGGAACTCGCGGTGCGCGGTTCGGCCGTATCATCGTCGCGGGCCTGCGGGGGCGGCCCGTCGAGCAGGGTCGACGACTGCCTTGGGGGGCACGTGAGCGAGTGGGACGGCTACTTGGCCGACGACTACGGCGCCGGGGAGGTCAGCGCGTCGGCGGTGTCCACCGAGACCGACTCCGCCGCGGTCGAGGAGCATGCGGAGAGCTGGTTCGCCGTCGAGTCCGAGGTCGACGTGCACGAGGTCCACGCGGTGGAGGTCGTCGAGACCGTGACCGTGGTGGAGGTCTCCGAGGTCTCCGAGGTGTCGGAGGTCAGCTTCGAGTCCTACCTGGTGGCGGGCGAGAGCCACGGCACGGCCGGCTCCGCCGAGGCCGACGCGTCCCACGGCGGTGACGGCCACGCCCACGACGGCGACCCGCACCACGACGACCCGGCGCACCACGACGACGGGTCGCACCACGACGGCGACCCGCACCACGACGACGGGTCGCACGACTCCGACGCGTGGTTCTGATCCGACGACCCCTCGGACCCGGTCGGCCGCCCCGCCCGCGGCCGACCGGGTTCCGCTCCTCCCCGCCGGCCCCTACAGGAGGGTGCAGTGCCCTCGATCACCCTGGACGCCGAGCGCCGGATCGCGGCGCCGCCCGAGCAGGCCCGCAACGCCCTGGTGGCGGTGCTCCAGCGGTCCGGCTTCCAGCTCACCGCGGACCTGGCCAGCCTGATCGAGGCCCAACGCGGTTCCGCGGTACGGGCGGTGATGATGGTGCCCGACCAGGTGCCGGTGCTCGCGCGGATCAACGTGCTGCCCGGTGCCGGGCCGCAGGAGTCCCTGGTCCGTGTGCACTTCGCG
>NZ_JBHYKG010000281.1:0-11297 GCF_042741245.1 Kitasatospora sp. NPDC058965 | reverse complement strand
GCCGAGCGCGGCATCGAGGTGCACGTGCTGCCCGCCACCGCCACCGTCGAGGACGTGTACGCGGTCGCGCCGGACGGCGTGTTCTTCTCCAACGGCCCCGTCGCCCCGGCGGCGAAGGGCACCGGCTCGTCGTCCTCGACGGTCCCGGTCGTCGTCGCGGTGCTCGCCGCGCTGGCCGCCGCCGGCGGTGGGGCCTGGTGGTGGCGCCGGCGGCGGTCCGCCGTCGCCCGTGACGCGGACTGACGGGCCGACGGGCCGACGGGCCGACGGGCTGACGGGGGAGCGGGGGCGGGGTGGCCCGGCGACGCCCTGCTTTCCGTCTCCCCGTAACACTGCGCAACAATCGGGAGCGCTCTCCGCGCCGTGCGCGCCCGGGAGTGCGCCACCGGGTGCGGGCAAGAGCGGATCTCCGGAATTCGCTGACTGATCGTGAAATAAAGCCGTGAAGTGCGAGGTTGAGTCGACCATCGGCCCGTGGGGGCCCCGGTATCGGAGGTTGACATGAAGATCGGCATCATCGGCGCGGGGAACATCGGCGGCAACCTGACCCGTCGGCTGACCGCGCTGGGTCACGAGGTGCGGGTGGCCAACTCCCGCGGCCCGCAGACCCTGCAGGAGTTGGTGGACGAGACCGGTGCCGTCGCGGTGGCGGCCGGCGAGGCCGCACAGGGGGCCCAGGTGGTCGTCGTGACGGTGCCCTTGAAGAACGTTCCCGCCCTCCCGGCCGGGCTCCTCGACGGCGCGGCCGACGGTTTCGTGGTGATCGACACCAACAACTACTACCCCCAGCGGGACGGCCGGATCGCCGCCATCGAGGACGAGGGGCTGACCGAGAGCGCCTGGGTGGCGCAGCACCTGGGCCACCCGGTGGTGAAGGCGTTCAACGGCACCTACGCCCAGGACCTGCTGGTCGCCCCGCGGCCCAAGGGCGACCCGGAACGCCTCGCCCTCCCGGTCGCGGGTGACGAGGCGGCCGCCAAGCAGCTGGTCCGCGACCTGATCGACGAGCTCGGCTTCGACTCGGTGGACTCGGGCACCATCGCCGACTCGTGGCGCCAGCAGCCCGACACCCCGGTCTACGGCCTGCGGGCCGGCGTGGCCGAGGTGGAGAAGGCCCTGGCGGCGGCCCCGGCCGAGCGGCCGGACTCCTTCCGCCACTGAGCCGCTCGCCGCGCGCCCGGTCCGGGCGCGCGGCCCGTGCCGTCCGACGGACCGTCAGCAGCGCGCTGCCCGGGTCGACGTCCGATCACCGCCTGTTCGCCGGGTGGCCACGGTCCGGCCGTGCCGGACCGTCCGGTCGCCGTCTAGCGTGAGGAGCGGAGCGGGCCCGCGGGGGTGCCCGGGGGAGGGGGAGCGAGGGTGGTCGTCACCCTGATCATCGCCTGCGAGGTCGCCTTCTGGGTGCTGCTCGTCGTCGGGCTGGCGGTGCGCTACCTGGCCGGCCTGCGCCGGACCGGTGTGGCGATCCTGCTCTGCGAGCCGCTGCTGGAGGTGGTGCTGCTGGTCGCCACCGCGCTCGACCTGCGCAACGGGGCCAGGCCCGGCTGGGAGCACGGGCTCGCCGCGCTCTACATCGGCTTCACCGTTGCCTACGGGCACGCCACCGTCAGGTGGCTGGACGGCCACGCCGCCCACCGCCTGGCCGGCGCGCCCCGCCCGCCCAAGCCGCCCCGGTACGGCATGCCGCGGGCCCGCCACGAGGGCCGGCTCTGGCTGCGCACCCTGCTCGCGGGGGCCGTGGCCTGCGGCCTGCTGCAACTGGCGGTCTGGTACGTGGGTACCGGCACCCCGGCGGCGGACCCGCTGCGCCTCTGGCAGCTCTCGGCGGCGCGGGTGGTCGGGATCCACGGGGTGATCGCGCTGACCTACGTGCTCTGGCCCAAGAAGGCCCCCGGCGGGGCTGCACCCCGGGACTGAGCGGTGGTGGCGTCTCCCTGCGGCGTCACCTGCGCTGTCACCTCAACGAGGACGGAAAGCCACGGGCCCGAGCGAGCGGAGCGCAACACGCGCACGAGGTGCCGCGTGCTTCCGGCACGACCGATGCCGACCCGGCCCGGCCCGGGCCTAAACTCGCCTGAGCGGAGCACGACTTCACGGGGGGCGTGATGGGTGAGCAGCGCGGGCCGGCACCGGAGCCGGGCAAGGCCGCGGACGTGGCGGAGTTCGTCGGGCTGCTGGGTGAGTTGCGGGCATGGGCGGGGATGCCGTCCTACCGGGTGCTGGCGAAGCAGGTCGGACTACTGCTGCAGCCGGTGCGGGCGGTGCCGCCGTCCACCCTGGTGGACGTCTTCAAGTCCCGCCGTCGGCGCCTGGACCTGGACCTGGTGCTCGCGATCGTGCGGGCGCTGGGCCTGGACGAGTCGGGAACGGCGCAGTGGCGCGAGGCGTGCATCAGGGTCCACCGGCCCAGCAGGACCCTCGACCCGGTCGGAGTGTTCGGCCAACTCCCCGCAGATCTACCGACGTTCACCGGACGCCGGGAGGAACTCGGGCGCCTCTTCGAGGCCGCGACGCAGCGTCGGGACGGTGTCGGCGCGAACACGGTGGTGATCTCCGCGATCGAGGGCATGGCCGGGGTGGGCAAGACCCGGCTCGCGCTCCACGTCGCTCATCGGTTGGTCCGCGCCGGCCACTTCACCGACATCCAACTGCAGGTGAACCTGAAGGGGTTCGACCCCGAACTCCCCGCCCTGGACCCCGCTGCCGTGCTGGAGTCCTTCCTGCGGCAGTTGGGCGTGCCCGCACAGCAGATCCCCGCCGCCCGGGACGAGCGGGCGGCGATGTACCGCGACCGGCTGCGGGACCGCGATGCCCTGGTGCTGCTCGACAACGCCGCCGACGAGGACCAGGTCCGCGACCTCGTGCCCGCGGGTACCGGCTGCCTGGTCCTGATCACCAGCAGGCGCAGCCTCGCCGGTCTCGACGGCGTCACCCCGCACCTGCTCGACACCTTCTCGCAGGACGAGTCGCTGGAACTGCTCGCGCGGATCGCGGGACACGAACGGGTGGCGGCCGAACCGGAGGCGGCCGCCCGCATCGTCGACCTCTGCGACCACCTCCCGCTGGCGGTGGCGCTGACGGCCGCACGGCTGCGCTCGCGGCCCGCCTGGTCCCTCGGGGCGCTGGCCGACCGGTTGGAGGCCGGCCGACTGGACGCGATCCGGGCCGGCGGACGGGCGATCCGCCCCGTCTTCGACCTGTCGTACCAGGCGTTGCCCGCGCTGCCGCAACGCGTCTTCCGGGTGCTCGGCCACCACCCCGGGCCCGACTTCACGCCGGCCGTCGTCGCCGGACTCGCCGGCATCCCGACCGACGACGCGCAGCACGTCCTGGACCAGCTCCAGGACGCGAACCTGGTGCGCCAGACCAGCCCGGACCGCTACGAACTCCACGACCTCCTGAGGGCGTACGCACTCGACGTGTCGGCGGAGCAGGCCGGCGCGGAGCGCCCGGCGGCGCTGGACCGCCTCGCCCGGTGGTTCCTGCACTCCGCCCACGGCGCGGCGGTGGCCATGAACGCACCCGGACTCCCCGAGCTCTCCGCAGCCGGCGACACCGCCCCCCTGCGGTTCGGCTCGTACGAGGCCGCCCTCTCCTGGCTCGACCTGGAGCACGAGAACCTCGGCGCCGTGCACCGCGCCGCGGCCCGGGAGCAACTGTACGAGGTCACCTGGACCTTGCCCATCATCCTCGACCAGTTCACGAACCTCCGGTTCCACCGGTCCCGGAGCGTGGCCACGCACCGCCTCGCGGTGGACGCCGCCCGCGCCCGCGGCGACGACGCCGTGGTGGCCTGGAACCTGCGGGGCGCGGCCGCCTCGCTCTGCGAACTCCACCGCGTCGACGAGGCGGAGAGAGCACTCACCGAAGCCCTGGAGCTCTATCGGACGGCCGAGGACCGAAGCGGTGAGAGTGCGGCCCTGCTGGACCTCGGACGGCACTGCCTGATGCGCGGCCGGTACCACGAATCCATCGAACTCACCCGGCAGAGCATCGAGTTCAATGAAGTCGCCGGCAACCGGCGGCGGGTCATGATCGGCGAGTTGAACCTGGGGGCCGCCCACTACCTGCTCGAGGACTTGACCACCGCGCAGGCCTACTTCCAGCGGGCCCTGCGTTCTGCCCGGGCCTGCGGCGAGCGCCGCGGCGAAGGTCTGACGCTGGGAAACCTCGGTGAAGTGGGGCTGCGGCTCGGCCAGGTCGACAGCGCACACACCTACTACCTCGAGCAGCGCCGGGTCGCCGAGGAGATCGGCGCCCTGGACCTGCGGGGCCGCGCCATTGCCGGCCTCGGCGCCACCCTCCGTGCAATGGGCCGCCCGGACGACGCCCGCGCGTACTGGCAGGAGGCGCACGCCGTCTTCACCGAGATCGGCAGCCCGGAAGCCGACTCGGTGCAGGAACTGATGCGCGACAGCGAGGCCGACGACGAGGACGGACCTCGGAGCACGACCTGACAAAGCACTACTGGTGCAGCAGGCCGCAACTCCGGACACCGTGCCTGGGCAGAAGTGTCGCCGTTATCCTTGACCGGTGATCGGCAACCTTGAGTCGTTCCAGAACGAGCTCGCCGCCAGCGGGTTTCCGCCGCTGATCAACAAGCTGGCCGGTGCCGGTTTCCGGGGCGGGATCGCCACCCGTGACCTCGGGCCGCTGCGGCTGGTCTCCCTCGACACGCCCGAGAGCGCCTGCATCGGGCGCGAGCGCGACGCCTGCGACGGCGAGAACCTGGCGGTCAAGGTGATGACCCGAGGCCGGACGCGGATCGCGCAAGGGCGCGGCGACGCCGAACTCGGGCCGACCGACCTGGTCCTGCTCGATCCCACGCGTGCGCTCCGGTTCGAGAGCACCGCCTCGGCGCACGTCACCATCCTGGTTCCGCGCCGGGAGCTTCGGATCCCGCCCGCGCAGATCGACCGGCTCGTCGGCGTGCGCATCGACGGCAGCCACGGCCCGGGCGCTCTCGTCTCCGTGCTGGCCCGGGAGTCGGTGTGGTCGGCGACCGAGTTCCGCGAGGCGGAGGCGCTGCGGTCGGCGGCGGCCGTCGTCGAGCTGATCGCGGTCGCGCTGGAGGCCCGGCTCGGCGACGAACAACCGGCCCCGGACGAGTGGCTGCGGAGCCGGATCGTCGGCTACATCGAGACCCGGTTGGCCGATCCCGCTCTGTCCCCGCCCGGCATCGCCGCCGCCCACCACATGTCCGTACGCCGGCTGCACAAGCTGTTCGAGGACCAGCCGCTCACCGTCGCGGCCCTGATCCGCCGTCGCCGCCTGGAGCGCTGCCGGGCCGAGCTGACCGGAAGCGGACGTACGGTCACCGCCGTGGCCGCCCGGTGGGGTTTCTCCGATCCCACCCATTTCAGCAAGCTCTTCAAGGCGACGTACGGCTACAACGCCCGTGCACTGGTCACCAGCAACCGCGCACGGACGACCAGGACGCGCACAGCCGGCCCGGACGAGGATGGTGGTGACCAAGGCAGGCAAGAGCACTAGGAGATGGGAGAAGTCGTGGCGAAGGTCAACATCGTCCGCCCCGGTGAGGGCGAGATCATCGGCAGCGGGGCGCAGCAGATCCGCATCCTGGAGAATGGCGAGCACACCGACCACCGGTTGGGGTTCGCCGAGGTCACCATTCCGCCGGGCACCCCGAGCCCGTTGCAGCATCGCCACGCCCAGCATGACGAGGGCTTCTACGTGTTGGCGGGAACGTTCCGGTTCACCGTCGGGGAGGACCAGTACGACGCCGGGCCGGGCACCTGGGTCATCGTGCCGACCGGGGCGCCGCACACGTTCGCGAACGTCGGCGACGAGAACGCGGTCATGCTGAACACCTTCACGCCGGACCTGTACGTGCAGTACTTCCGCGACTTCAAGGCCATGATCGATTCCGGGCAGCCGGTCAACGCCGAGACCATGCAACCGCTCTGGAAGAACTACGCCACCGAGATCTCGAACGAATACGCCTCGTGAAGCGCCTTCAGCAGTAGCGGGACGAGCACGGGGCGGGCGGCCGAGGGGGGACGGCCCGCGTGCGGGCGCGGCCGATGTACGGGAACGTCCGGGAACCCGGCCGAACACTGCCCACCGCACCCGGTCGGTGCGAGGGTCGTCGAGGCAACCTTCCGGGGCCTCAACCAGAAGGATCTCCAGGGAGGTTGCCGCTCCGGGCCGTGGCCGTGCCACGGCCGGGGCCGATCCAGTTCGTTCCACCTTCAAGGGGAGGCACAGCACATGCGCAAGTGGATGGGCGTGGTCGCGGGCAGCGCGGCCGTCATCGGATCGCTCTTCTTCGCCGGCACCGGGACGGCCTCGGCCACGGCGATCCCGGGCGGCGGGGGCACCGTGTCGCTGCAGAACGTGGCGACCGGCCGGTGCATCGACGACAGCAACTACGGGCTGCGCGACTTCGGCTGCCAGGACCAGAACGGCCCCTACGCCGGCTTCCAGCAGTTCGGGGTCGCCCAGGAGTCCGACGGTACGTGGGTGTTCCAGAACGTCGTGACCGGCAAGTGCATCGACGACAGCAACTACGGCCTGCGCGACTTCGGCTGCCAGGACCAGCACGGCCCCTACGCCGGCTTCCAGCGGTTCCGGGTCAGCTAGTAGTGCTTGCGCGTGGCCATCGAGCCACGGCCGGGGTAGCGGCCCCGGCGCGGCGGAGTAGCGGGGCGGGGAGTCGGGGGGGCGGGGGTTGGGCCCCCCGCCCCGGTGAGGGTGGGCGGTTGCGGGGCCCGGCGGGGGCGCGGCTCCCCCACCCCGCCCCCGGCCCCCCCCGGGTGGCGGGGCCCCGGCGGGGCGGTGTCGGGGGGGGGGGCGTCGGGGGCGGGGGGTTCGGACCGCCCGCCCGGTTCCGTCTGCGCTGTGGCCGGCCGGGCGGCCGGCTGGCACCGCACCCGCCGCCCGGGCCACCCCGGGTGAGGCCGGGCCGCCCTCGGCGCGCTCCCGGGCGCGGCCGGCTCGGCCCCGTCGCCACGTCAGTGCACCGGATGGTGCCGTACCAGGTGCCCGTAGCCGCCGGCCTCCCAGACCAGGGTGCGGAACTCCGCCAGGGAGAGCGGGCCCGACGCGCCGCCAGGTGCCGTGGCGGGCAGGTGGACGGTGGCGCAGCGCCGGCAGTACCAGGCCTGGGACCGGAGGCGTTCGGCCGCGGGCCGGCCGGCCAGCATGCGGGTGGTGATGGTCCGCCGGCTGGCGTGGGCGACCAGCAGGAGGAAGCCGGCGAGCAGCGCGATGACGCAGATCCAGCCCAGGTACGGGTTCCCCGGGCCGGTGGCCGCGGGTGCGGAGGGGAGCAGGTGGCCGGACAGGACACCGGTGTGGTCGAGGACGTACTCGGGATGGCCGTCCGGGCCGGTGGTCCAGAAGCTCGCGTCGGTGGGGGCGGCGATGGCCGGTCGATCGGCGAACCAGTCACCGGACAGGGCGCCGACCGCGAAGGTCCCGGCCGACACCAGGAGCCCGAGCACCCCCAAGGCCTTCAGCGGGATCTGGCGCTGCTCCGGGGCGTACGCCAGCGCGGCGGCCAGCGGCGACACCGTTTCGCGGGTGAGGATGTGTCCCGCGGTGTCCCCGTGCGCCGGGAACCACGCGGTCAGCCGCTGCCGCCCGGCCAGGCGGGCCGCCGGAACGCTGATCACCTGATCGGCGAGCCGACAGCGTGGGCAGGTGAGTTCAGCCTCTTGCGCCTGCGCGGGCGCAGGTGGCACGGCGTCGTTGAGCTCCGGCACTGGTTCCCCCCATGTGTGTGCTCGACCGATTCCCCACCCGGTCGGTCGCTACGCTCCACCTTCGAGCCTCGAAGATCCTAGAGCCAGCCGTTCTTGGCCGCCTTGATGCCGGCCTCGAAGCGGCTGTCGGCATCGAGGCGCGCCATGAGATCGGCCATGATCCGGCGCACCGTGCGGGCGGAGATGCCGAGTTGCTTGGCGGCAACCTCGTCGGTGGTGCCGCCGGCCAGGAGCTGGAGCAGGGCGCGCTCGACGTTGGTCAGCCCGGTCCGGGCCTCCAGGGGCCGGGCGTGGTCCAGCGGGGAGGCGCCGACCCACACCTGCTCGAACAGCGCGACCAGTTGGTGCACGATGCCCGGATCGGTGGTGTGGACGCGGCCGGCCCACGGCTGGTCCGGGTCGATGGGCACGATGGCGGCGCAGCGGTCGGCGATGAGCAGGCGTTGCGGCAGGACGGCGGTGGTGCGCACCTGGGCGCCGTGCTCGGCGAGCCACCGGCCGTAGGCGAGGGTGGGAGCGTGGTTGCGGACGGCGTCCTGGTAGACGATCCGGCAGGTCACGCCGCGGCCCAGGGTGACGGAGTCGGCGGCCTTGGCGGCCTGCAGGGACTCCTCGGGAACGGCGTTGCCGGGGACCAGCGAGATCACCTCGCTGGTGGCACCGGCCACCAACTGGTCGAGGCGGTCCTGGACGGCGTCCGCGCCGAGCAGGTGCTCGGTGCTGCTCGTCGCGCCGCCGGCCGGCCGGGTGGCCGGACCGGGCGTGACCTGTTCGGCGATCAGGCGGGTGGCGGCGGCTCGGGAGGCGGCGATGGCCCGCTCCCGGGCAGCGAGCTCCTCCTCCTGACGGCGGACCAGGCCCGGCAGGGCCACGGCCATCGGCACCGGGACCAGCGCACCGTCGCGTTCGCGCGAGTGGCGCAGCAGTTCGAGGGCGACGAGCTCGTCCAGCGCGGCGCGCACCTGGACCTCGCTCAGGTCGGTCAGCCCGGCCAGCTCCTCGACCCCTGCACCCGGGTACTGCTGCATCACGCCGTAGACGGTCCGTGCGGTCGCGCCGACCCCGAGCATGTCCAGCATTCAGAGCCCCCGTGTCTGAACCTGCAATGTCCGCGAAGACCTTCGCATACGCATCCGCGACTGACAAGAACCCTCCACGGCACGGGAGGTCGGGGCCGTCGAACCGTGACCTGCACGGTCGGTGTCTGCATCCGGCCAGGCCGCCCCAGGCCATCCGGAATCCCTGGTCGGGACGGGTGCACCGGGACGAGACTCGTACTCGTCGGGCCGGGGAAGCACCGGACGACGCCAGCGGAACCGGGCCGGCAACGGGCGGACCGCCGCGCACCGATCACTGTGCCCGCACCCATGGGAGGAACCCCGATGCTGACCGTCCTGCGCACCGTCGCCGTCACCGCGATCCTGCTCGTCGGCGGTGCCACCTGCGCCACCGGCGCCACGGCGGCGGACGCCGCCACCGGCTCCCCGGCGACGGCGGCGTCCCAGCCGGTCGTGACCGACGGCACGGCGCCGACCGCCCCCTGCATGGCCTGCTAGCCCGGCCCGCGATGGAACTGGTCCTCGTCTCCCTGACCGCCCCGCCCCGCCCCGCGTCGACGCCCGCGTCGGCCGCTGCCAACCCGACCACGGTCCGGGCTGCCGCCTACGCCACTGGGGCGGGCCCCACCGCTGTCGGACCGCAGGTCCTGAGCGACATCCTGTGGGCCAACGCCCGTCCCGACGACCGCGTCGAGCACATCAGCGTCCACGCCGGGGCCGACCGGCAGTCCTACACCGCGGGGCTCTTCCTGCTGCCGACCACCTCCGACCCGGGACCGGACGCCTGCGCCGGGACGGCACTGCGCCTGTGCCGCACCGCGATCGCCAACTCCCCCGCCCTGGTCGGCTGGCACGCGCACCGCCTGATCACCGATCACCACCGCCACGAGGTCCCGTAGCGCCGGGCCGCTGACGGTGCGCCACGCACCGCGCAGCCCGGCTGCCGAGGCCGAGCCCGTCGCGGCCACGCCGTAGAAGCCACGCCGTAGAAGCCGCACCGCACCGTTGCCGCCTCGCCGGCCCGTTCGTTCCGCCGACCGCGCCGCTGTCCGCAGCGAAGACGGTGCTGCGTCGGCCCACCGGGGGACCGTTCCCGGACCCGTGTGATCACCGTCTTCCGCTCCCACCAGAGAATCAGGACATCCGTCATGCCCTCCTCCCGTCTCCGTCGCAGCGCCGGCACCCTCGCCACCACCGCCCTCGCCGTCTCCCTGGTGTCCGCCGTAGCCACCGCCCCGGCCTTCGCCGCCGACACCGCCAGCACCATCGCCACGATCGCCAAGGGCCAGATCACCCACACCATCAGGACCGGCTACTGCGGTGGCTACGGACCGTGCGGTGCCGGCCCCGCGTTCGCCGGGTACTACGCCACGGGCACCGGCCAGCACAACAGTTGCGCGAGTCCCGGCAGCAACGCGGGCCAGCGCCAGGCGTGGTGCGCCGACTTCGCGGGCTGGGTCTGGCAGCAGGCCGGCGTGCCGAGCATGGACGGCCGACTGGACGACTGGGCCTACAGCTTCCTGAACTACAACGGTGGTGCGAACGTCACCAAGACGCCGGGAGTCGGTGACGCCGTCGTGTTCTCCGAACAGCGCACCACCGGCGCCGACATACCCTCGGCCAACTGGCCGAGCACGGTGAACGGGATCGCCCACGTCGCGGTCGTCGTCGCGGTGCCGGACAGCAGCCACATCACCGTGGTGGGCGGCAACGACAACAGCGAGGTCGAGGAGGAGACCATCCCGTCCGCGATCGGGTCGGCCGGGGAGGGCCACTACGTCTACCGCTACGTCACGCCCGGCACCGGAACCCCGTCGGCGGCCCAGACTCCGGCCACCCTGAGCAGCATCGGCACTTGGAACGGCAGCAAGCTCGTCGCCGATTCGCCGCAGCCGGCCTCCGGCCAGATCATGCTGACCGCGACCGAGGCGAACGCCGCACGGGTCTGGTACTACCTCGACAACACCAACCCCGCCGGCAGCGGCACGGGCCTGATCAGCGCCGCCGACAGCGGCGGTGGCGCCAGCCCGTCCCACAAGCTGGTCCTCAACACGGCCTCGCTGAGCAACGGCACCCACACCGTCACCGCCGCCGCCTTCGACGTGGGCAACGCGAACCAGATCGACGCGACCCGGACCTTCACCATCACCGTCAACAACACGCCGCCGGCCGCCAAGACCAGTCCGGTCCTCGCGGCGCTGCCGAACGGCGACTACGACGTGGCCTGGCAGGGCGCCGACGCCAACAAGTCGCTCTGGTTCGGCACCGGCACCGGCAGCAACATGTGGAACTACGGCAACCCGTACGTGATGGGGGTCGCCCCGGGCACCAACCCGTCGATCATCACCCAGTCCGACGGTAGTTGGGTCGCCGCCTGGCAGGGGGCGGACGCGAACCGCACGCTCTGGCTGGCGACCGGTTCGGGCACCACGATGACCAGTTACGGCAACCCGTACCAGATGGGCGTCGCCCCCGGGACGAGTCCCTCGCTGGCTGACTATAATACACATCG
>NZ_JBHYKG010000280.1:0-11349 GCF_042741245.1 Kitasatospora sp. NPDC058965 | reverse complement strand
CCACCCGCGGCGGCCGCCCCGGCGGCGTTGGGCCGGGCGCCGGAGTCGCGGGGGCCGGGGGGCGCCCCCGGGGTGCCGCGGGGCACCGGCCCCATCATCGCCTCGGTCAGCTCCCGCACCGACCCGGCGCCGACGTGCTGGGCGAGGTACCTGCCGCCCGGACGGAGCACCCGGCGCACCTCGTCCCAGCGGGTCACCACCGGGTGCCGGCTGGACACCAGGTCGAAGGACCCGTCCGGGAACGGCAGGTCGTCGGCGTCCTGCGCCTGGACCACCTCGGCGCCGAACTTCGCCAGGTTGCGCCGGGCGATGGCGAGGTTCGGCGCCCAGGACTCGGTGGCCGCCAGCACCGGCGGGGCCACCGGCACGGAAGCGAGCACCTCGCCGCCACCCGTCTGGATGTCCAGCCCCGCGCGCGCCACGGCCATCCGCTCGCCCAGCAGGCGGGCGTAGCCCCAGGACGGCCGCTGCTCGGTGGCCCGCCCGTCGAACCAGGAGAAGTCCCACCCCTCGGTCGGGACCGCCTCGCCCTCTGCCAGGAGTTCCTCAAAAGTCGCCATAGCACCGACCATGCCAGTCGGCGCCATGACAGCGCATCACCTTTTGGGCCGGTCAGCGGGGCGCCGGCCGGCGGCTCCCCGCCGGTCAGCGGTTCCCGGCCGGTGACCGTCCGGGCCGTCAGCGGCCCACCGAGCGCCCGTCAGCGGCCCGCGACCGCCGTCTCGCGCCCCAGCCAGCCCGCGAGCCGCAGGTACGCGCCGGCCTCGGCGGGCACCTCCCGCACCGGCCCGAACGGGATCCCCTCCCGACTGCGCTCGGCCGGCAGCGCCTGGTGCGCCATGCCCAGCGCGATCTCGGCCAGCTCCTCGTCCAGCACCAGCTCCGGCGCCACCACCTGCGCCGCGTCCCAGGCGTGCGTGACGCCCTCCATCACGTAGCCGCCCAGCGCGATCGCGCCCGGCATCTCGCCCCACGGGACCTCGACGATCCGGGCCAGCTCGGCGTCGTCCGCCCAGGCGGCGGTCCACCTGGTCCGGGCGCGGTCCAGCGCGCCGCCCCAGTCGCCGTCGTCCACCCGGTCGACCGTCGGCGCGAGGTCCAGCGCCCGGCCGCCCTCGCCGATGTAGGCGATCCGGTGGATCCCGCCGATCACGTGGCCGAGCAGCGCGCGCAGGTCGAACTCGGTGCACGGGGTGGGGCGGTCCAGGTCGGCGGGGGTGACGGCGGCGAAGACCTTCTCCAGCTGGTCGAGGGTGCGGGTGTAGAGGGGGCGCGGGTCCATCGGAGCAACTCCTGAGGTGCGGTGGGACGTTCTTCTTCGGTGGGAGCACTCTCGCGGCAATACCTGACAACCGGCGTCAGGTTAAATGGGATCCCGTGAAAGCCGACCGTCTGCTGTCGATCCTGCTGCTGCTCCAAACCCGCGGTCAGGTCTCCGCCACCGAGCTGGCCGAGCGCCTGGAGGTCTCGGTCCGCACCATCTACCGGGACGTCGACGCCCTGTCGGCCGCCGGCGTCCCGGTCTGGGCCGAGCGCGGCCGGCACGGCGGGATCAACCTGCTGCCCGGCTTCCGCACCGACGTCACCGGACTGACCGGCGACGAGGCCCGCGCCCTCTTCGTGCTCTCCACCCAGACCTCGCACGAGGCGCTCGGCCTCGGCGACGCCCTCTCCTCCGCCCTGCGCAAGGTGATGGCCGCCCTGCCGGCCCCGCACCGCCCGGCCGCCGAACGGACCAGCGAGCGGATCCTGATCGACCCGGCCCGCTGGATGCACCCGCCGGCCGGCACGGAGGCCCTGGACGACCTGCAGCAGGCCGTCCTCGCCGACCGGCGGGTGCTCCTGACGTACCGCCACAGCGGCGCGACCGGGCCGAGCGCGTACACGGTCGACCCCTACGGCCTGGTCAGCAAGGCCGGCGTCTGGTACCTGGTGGCCGACCTCGACGCGGCCCCGCGCCTGTTCCGGGTGGACCGGGTGCTCGCCGTCGCCGTCTCGGACGCCCCGGTCCGCCACCGCCCCGGCGCGGGACTCGCGAGCGAGTGGGCGGTGCTGCGCGCACAGGTCGAACGGCTGCCCGCGGGCGGTGTCCGGCTGCGCACCCGGGTCCGGCGCCGCTCGCTCGACATGCTGCTGCGGATCCACGGCCCCCGCGTCGGCGACCTGTCCGCCACCGGCGACCCCGACTGGGCCGAACTCACCCTCACCTTCCCCACCGTGGCGGCCGCCCGCGCCGTCCTCCCCTACGGCGCGGACCTGGAGATCCTCTCCCCGCCCGAGGCCCGCACCGAACTCCTCCGCGCGGCCCGGGAGGTGGCGGAGCTCTACGGTTGAGGGAGTCCCCGGGGGCGAGCCGGGCGGACTTTCTCCACCGGTTTCCGCGGCCCGGTCCGCCGCCGCGGCTACCCCCAGATGCTCGCGTACACGAACGCCAGCCCTGCCCCGTGGACGAGCACTCCGGGCAGCAGGGCGAGCCACGGGGTCCGGCCCCTCCGTCGGGCCCGGGCGGCGACCACTCCCGCTGCGGCCACGGCCGCGACCAGCGACACCCACGGCGCGGCGAAGACCTGCGCGGCGCCGGACCCGTGGCAGACCCGTTCCCGGCTCATCGCGGTGCTCCCGCAGCCGTCGCCGACGAAGCAGAGCAGGAACAGCAACGCGCCGTTGAGCAGGGACGACCCGAGCAGCAGCAGCCCCGCCACGGCGCCGAACGCGATCTCGGACGGCTTGCGCGGCTCCGGACGGATCCAGGGAGCGGGCGGCGGACCGTACACAGGGGGACCGTACGCAGGGGGACCGTACGCGGGGGGAAGACTCATCACAGGGCCTCTGGTCAGTGGCATCCGCGCCGGGATCGTGCGCGGTCGGGTCCCACCCTGCTCCCGGTGCCCGCGCACCGCATGAGTAGCCGTACTCATCGGGCACACCGTTCGGGGGCGGACCGGTGCTGCCGTAGGCTGACCGGGTGTTCGACCGACTGGAGATCAGGGTGCTCCCGCAAGGGCCCCGCTTCGCGCCCCAACTGCGCTTCTGGATCAACGGCGAGGACGTGGTGGCGGCGGCGGTCCTCGCGGGCGGACGCGGACCGTACGCGAGCGACCTGCTGCCCGGCGACCCCGACCGGCCCGGCCCGCTCGCCGGGACCGCCGGGCCCCGCCGGGTGGAGCTCGGGGAGCCGGAGTGCACGGGCGGCTGCTGCGGGTTCCTGTCCCTGGTGGTGCAGCGGCTCGGGGGCGTCGTGCAGTGGTCGGACTGGGAGGTCCCGGCGGACGGGACCCGGCCGCTGGAGTACCACTTCGATGCCGTCGCGTACGACGCCGAACTGGCCAGTGCCACGACGGAGTCGGCCCTGACCCGGCGCGACGTGGCAGAGTGACGGTGCGTCAGGGCGCGTGACCCGCGCCCGCGCACCGCTCGACGAGCGGATCACGCTCACGCAGACCCGACCCACAGGGGGACCGAGACCATGCGCATGACCAAGTACGGACACGCCTGCGTTCGCATCGAGGACGGCGACCGCGTCCTGGTGATCGACCCGGGCGTCTTCTCCGAGCCCGAGGCCCTGGTCGGCGCCACCGCCGTGCTCGTCAGCCACGAGCACGCCGACCACGTCGACCTGGACAAGCTCGCCGCGGCCCGCGAGGCCAACCCCGCCCTGACCGTGCACACGTACGCGTCGCTGGCCGCGGAGCTGGGCGGCGGCGCCGTCGCCGTCGCGCCCGGGGAGCTCTTCGAGGCGGCGGGCTTCGACGTGCGCGCGGTGGGCGGCGAGCACGCGGAGATCATCGACGGCCTGCCGGGCTGCCCGAACCTCGGCTTCGTCGTCGACGACGGCATCTACCACCCGGGGGACTCGCTCTTCGTCCCCGACCAGCCGGTGCACACCCTGCTGGTCCCGGCGTCCGGCCCCTGGGTGAAGACCGGCGAGGTCGTCGCCTTCGCCCGCGCCGTGGGCCCGGAGCGGGCCTACCCCATCCACGACATCAACCTCAGCGCGCACGGGATGGCCAACTTCGACGGCTGGCTGGGGGACGAGGACGGGATCGAGTACGCCCGGATCGCCCTCGGCGACTCCGTCGACCTCTGACCGACCGACAGCCGGTGCCCCTACTGGTTCTGCTGATGAGCAGTCAGATCTGGTAGGGGCACAGCTCGACGTCCTCCCGGGCGAGGCACAGTTCCACCCACCGCCCGTCCACGTCCACCGGCGGCTCGCACTCCAGCAGGATCAGGGCCCCGCCGAGCCGCAGCGTGCCGATTCCGTCCTGCTCCGCCTCCCACCGGCCCCGCAGCACGACGCGGTGCCCGACCGCCCGGACCAGCGGGCCCGCCGCCCCCGCGTACCGGAGCTCGTGCCCCCACCGGACGGGCGCGTCCACGGTCCACTCGACGTGGTGGGCGCCGGGCACGGCAGCCGGTTCCCCGCGCCACCGCACCACCGCAGGCCCGTGGGCGGTCCGCACCTGTGCCAGCACGGGACCCCCGGGGACCGCCACCAGCTCCGCGACCTCGACCAGCACCGCCCGTGACCCCCGGTCAGTCCAGCGCGGCCGACACGGCCTTCACGAACCCCGCCGGGTTGTCCAGCATGATGCTGTGCCCGCAGTCGGGGACCGCCACCACCGCCACCCCGGCCGCCACCAGCCCGGCCTCGCCCGGCACGCTGCCGTCGGCCGCGGGGTACAGGAACGTGCGCGGCACCGGCAGCTCCAGCAGCAGCTCGCGCATCGTCGGCACGCTGCCCCGGACCAGCCCGACGGCGCTGCGGTGCAGCGCCTCGCGGCCGGCCAGCCGCATGGTGGACCACCAGTGCGGGCCCACCCCGTCCCTGACCTGCTGCCAGGCGCCGGCCAGGAACTCCTCCTCGGTGAACGAGGCGATCCCGCTGCTGCCGGCACCGGGCGGGCCGGGCTCGGGGATCGGGTCCAGGTTGGCGTCCACCAGCACCAGTTTCGCCACCAGACCCGGATGCCGCGCCGCCAGCACGATCGCGACCGACCCGCCCATGCTGTGCGCGACGAACTCGGCCTGCGCCACCCCGGCCGCCGTCAACGCCGCGGCGAGGGCGTCCGCGTGCGACTCCAGGGTGTAGTCGAAGTCGGTCGGCCGGTCACTGTGCCCGAACCCGAGCAGGTCCACCAGCAGCGACCGCCGCCCGGCCAGCAACGGGTCCGACGCCACCTCGGCGAAGTACGCGGGCGAGCTGGCGCCGAGCCCGTGGACGTACACCCGCGCGGGTCCGCCCCCGGGCAGTTCCACCCACCGGATCCGGTCCCCGGCAGGAGTGACGGGCGCGCTGTGCATGGTCCAACCTCCATCGTCGATCGTCCCGGCGAGGCTAGCGGGTGCCACTGACACCGGCCGGATCCACCGGGACGACGACCCGCCCGCTCACCCCGCCCCCTCCAGCACCGCGTCCAGTCGGGCGCGGCACTCGGCCACGAAGGCCGGGTCGGTGTGCCAGTAGTACGCGACGCCGCTCACCGCGACACCCACCGCCCAGGCGCGGGCGCGCAGCCAGGTCGGCTCGTCGAGGTCCAGGGCGGCCCAGTAGGCCTGGCGGGCCGGGGCGGGCAGGTCCCAGACCGGGGCGTGCTCGGCGTCGGGGTGGCCGATCGAGAGGCCGCCGAAGTCGATGATCGCGTGCAGGGCGCCGTCGGCGGCGAGCAGGTTGCTCGGCTTGAGGTCACCGTGCAGCCAGACGTGCGGGCCGGTCGGCTCGGGCAGGGCGAGCGCGTCGCGCCAGATCCGGCGCAGCCGGGCGAGGCCGGGCAGGGCGATCGGCGGCGCGGCGCAGGCGTCGAAGGACTCGCCGACCCAGCCGTCGCAGTCCCGCAGGCTGCCGCCCCGGTACCAGCTCAGGTCGCCGCCCCGGCGGGCGCCCATCAGCGGTGTGGCGTGCAGGCTGCGCACCGCCGCCGCCAGGTCGGCGCCGAGGGCGGGCCAGTCGGTGACCGAGGCGGGCGACACCTCGGCTCCGTCGAGCCAGCGGTACACCGACCAGGCCAGCGGGAACCCCGGGCCGGGCAGGCCCGCGTACACGGGCTCGGGGACGCGGCACGGCAGGTGGGGCGCCAGCCGGGGGAGCCACTCCTGCTCCTTGCGGACGTCGGCGGCCGTGTTGGGGGTGCGCGGCATCCGCAGCAGCAGCCGGTCGCCGAGGCGGTACATCCGGTTGTCCGTCCCCGCGCCCGCCGGGGTGAGCGGGAGGTCTGCCCACTCCGGGCGCTGGTCGCGCAGCAGCGCGCGCAGGGCGGCCTCGTCCAGGGTGATCTCGTTCTCGTGCAGGGTCACCGGGCCGAGCCTGCACCGCCACCTGCGTCGGCGCCACCGAATTCCGCCGTGACCAGGTACAGCGTGACCGCCGCGAAGAACGGTCCGGCGATCAGGTGGGCCAGCCACCGGTCCGCCTCGGCACGGGTGAAGTAGCCGGCGGCGACCGCCCGTTCGGTGTTCCGTTGCAGTCCGAGCACGGCGTCGGCGGCGCGCAGCTCGCGGAACACGGTGGTGAACGGGGTCACCGCGGCGACCGTGCAGCCCGCCTCGGCCGCCAGCCGGGGCAGCTGACGCCCGATCACCGCGTTGGGCACGATCCGGTCCGCCAGGTGCCGGGTGTACGCGCGGGACAGCTCGGGCTCGGGGTGGTCGACGGCCAGCGAGTCCCAGTCCGGCTCGGCCATCACCAGTCGACCGCCCGGCCGCAGCACCCGCGCCGCCTCCGCGAGTGCGCCCGGCACGTCAGCCACGTGCTGGAGCACCCGGTCGGTGTGCACCCGGTCCACCGATCCGGCCGGCAGCGGCAGGGCGTGCGCGTCCGCCAGCAGTACCCGGTGGCCCAGGGCGCGGGCCCGCCGGACGGCCGCCGGGTCGCGGTCCACCCCGATCACCCGCGCACCCGGCGCCGCGAACGCGGCCAGGTCGGCGCCGGGACCGCAGCCGAGGTCCAGCACCACGCTGTCCGGCCCGATCTCCAACGCCTCCAGCGCGGCCCGCTTGTAGGCGCGCACCGGGTCCGTCGCAGCCAGCCGCTCCTGGTAGGCCAGCCGGTCCGGCACCACGGTCTCGAACATCCGCCCGGCGACCTGCGCCAGCGTCTCGACCTCGCCCCGCACCACCGCCCGCCCGCGCGCGGTCAGCCGCAGCGGGCGCCGCCGGCCCTCCCCCTCCAGGTACTCGATCAGCTCCTTGTCCCGCAGCCGGGCCAGGGCGCCGGACAGGCTGCCGCGCCCCAACCGGGTCCCGGTCAGCTGCTCGACGGCGGAGTTGACGGCGTATCCGTGCAGCGGCCCGTCCACCAGCACGGACAGGATCAACATCTGGGCGTCGTTGGTACGCAAGGGCACTCCCCCACCGGGCGACCGGGCACCGGCGGTCCCCGCGGCAGCGACGGGTTCCGCCGGCCCCAGGATTCAATGACACGCGGCGCGTGCTAACGGGCCCAGTATGGCGCACCGTCAACTCCCGCTCAAGGTGCGGCCGTGCCCCCGCTCAGGCGGACAGCAGGTCGTCCAGGTGGCGGTCCCAGTCGATGAGACCGGCCTCCGCCCCGAGGGGGACCGCCTCCTCGGTGGCGGCGAGGAACCGGGCGAGCTCGGCCGCCGGCGCGGCCAGCAGCGCCACCCCGGGACGGCCGGCCAGCGCGATGAGGATGCCGCCCTGCTGGTCCGGCGTGACGTGGACGTCACCGCGCCCGGCCGGTCCCCGCAACCCCTCGGCCAGGAGCTCGCGGGCGAAGACCCAGGCGTGCCCGCCCGCCGCACCGCACTGCGCACTGCCCTCCGTGCCGCCGTCCGCGCCGCCCTCCGTCCCGCCCTTCGCACCGCACTGCGCACCGAAGTCCAGCCGCACCGCGTAGGGGTCCGCCGCCCGGTAGGAGCACTCGACCGGCACGTCGTGGTCCTGCTCCCCACCGGCCAGCAACCGCATCGTCACCCGTGCCCACACACCCGTCGACATGCTCTCCACCCCTCTGCCACTCCTGGCACTCGATCCGTGGGCCTCGTGTGCCCCGTCAGATCGCGATCATGCAGGGCGCGTTGTCGGGCGGCCCCGCCGAGCCGACCCACCCGCATGACGCGCCGGTGTACGCAGGGTGGACTGTGCGCGCCCCGGCGCGTACAACTGCGACCACAGGCCCGCACCGCATCGACAGCCGCATCGACGCTCGACAGCCGAGGTGGTCCCCATGCCCTCTGACGCCCCCTCACCCACGGCCACCGCCACCGACCAGGTGACCCACCCCGACGGCCGGGTCGCCCTCACCGACCGCGCCGCCCTCACCGATCCGCGCTTCGCCAACCCCGACCTGGCCCCGGTCCCGCTGGAGCAGCGGACCTGGGGCGTCTACAACTACCTGAGCCTCTGGGTCGGGATGGCGCACAACATCCCGTCCTGGACCCTCGCCTCCGGCCTGGTGGCGCTCGGCATGGACTGGAAGCAGGCGGTACTCACCATCGCCCTGGGCAACCTGATCGTGCTGGTCCCGATGATCTTGAACGGCCATCCGGGGACGAAGTACGGCATCCCCTTCCCCGTCTTCGCCCGCGCCCCGTTCGGCCTGCGCGGGGCCAACCTGCCGGCGCTGCTGCGGGCCGCGGTGGCCTGCGCCTGGTTCGGGATCCAGACCTGGCTGGGCGGGGAGGCGATCTTCCTGCTGGCGGGCAAACTGCTCGGCCACGGCTGGCAGACGGCGTCCGCGATCGGCGGCTACCCGTGGACCCAGTGGCTCTCCTTCCTGCTCTTCTGGGTGCTCCAGCTGCTGATCATCGTGCGCGGCATGGAGACGCTGCGCCGGTTCGAGGCCTGGGCCGCGCCCGCCGTGCTGCTCGGCGCCTTCGCACTGCTCGGGTGGATCACCAACAAGGCCGGCGGCTTCGGGCCGCTGCTGGACCAGCCGTCGAAGCTGGGGTGGGGGCGCGACTTCTGGAAGGTCTTCTTCCCGGCCCTGATGGGGATGATCGGGTTCTGGTCCACGCTGTCGTTGAACATCCCCGACTTCACCCGCTTCGGCGGCAGCCAGCGGGCGCAGATCCGCGGCCAGGCGCTCGGCCTGCCCACCACGATGACCCTGTTCGCCCTGCTCTCGGTGCTCGTCACCTCCGGCTCGCAGGCCGTCTACGGCCAACCGATCTGGGACCCGATCCAGCTGGCCGCCAAGATCGACAACACCGCCGGGACCCTGATCGCCCTGCTGACGGTGCTGGTCGCGACGGTGTCGGTGAACATCGCGGCGAACGTGGTGTCCCCCGCCTACGACCTGGCGCACCTGTGGCCGCGCCGGATCGACTTCCGGCGCGGCGCGCTGATCACGGGCGTGGTCGGGATCCTGATCTTCCCGTGGAAGCTGATCGCCGATCCGCACGTCTACATCTTCACCTGGCTCGGCGTGGTGGGCGGTCTGCTCGGCACCGTGGCCGGCATCCTGATCGCCGACTACTGGCTGCTGCGCCGCACCGACCTCGACCTGGCCGGCCTCTACCGCCAGGACGGCCGCTACTGGTTCGGCTCCGGCTGGAACTGGCGCGCCGTCACCGCCCTGGTGGTGGGCGGCGTCCTCGCGGTCGGCGGGTCCTACGGCGGCCCCTTCCCCGCCGACGGCCTGATCCCGCTGCTCAAACCGCTGGCCGACTACGGCTGGGCCGTCGGCCTGGCCTCCGCCCTCCTCCTCCACCTGCTGCTCAACGCCCGCACCCGGACCGAACAGCGACCGGGCGACAGCACCCCGGCGAGGGGCGGCGGCCGTACCGCCGGGTAAAGACTTCGCCATGGATACGACAAACTGATGATCCGTCGGATCCTCCCACGATAGGCATGGGCCCCAGCCGTCGTTGACGGGACCTACGACCCCCAGGGGCACCCATGCGACGTTCCACCCGACAGTGCGGCGTGTCGACCCTCGCGGCCGCCGCGCTGCTCGCCGGCACCGTCCTCACCGGGGCGGCGCCGGCAGCCGGCGGGATCCTGGCGGGCCACCGCCTGCCCGCTCCCGTTCCGGCCACGGCCCAGCACCGCCTGCTCGGTCCGTTCCCGACCCCGTACACCGTGGCCGACTGCCAGGCCCAGTTCCAGCGCTCCTGCTACGGCGCCACCCAGCTGGAACAGGCCTACGACGAACAGCCGCTGTTCGACCGGGGCATCACCGGTGCCGGCCGCACCGTCGTCATCGTCGACTCCTACGGGTCCCCGACCATCCAGCACGACCTGGACGTGTACAGCGCCCACTACGGCATCCCCAGCACCCAGGTGCAGGTCGTCAAGTGGGGCAACGTGCCGGTCTTCGACCCGACCAACGACGACATGACGGGCTGGGCCGAGGAGACCACCATCGACGTCGACATGGCGCACGCCATGGCCCCCGGCGCCCGGATCGTGCTGGTCGAGACCGGCGTCTCGGAGACCACCGGCGTCACCGGCTTCCCGGAGATGATGAACGCCGAGGACTCGCTGATCAAGAAGGGCGTCGGCGACGTCATCTCGCAGAGCTTCGGCACCGCCGAGAACACCTTCGCCGGCTTCGACCAGGGCGACTACTCCGCCCTGCTGAACCTGCGCTTCGCCTACCGGGACGCGCAGGCGCACGGTGTCTCGGTGCTGGCCTCCTCCGGCGACAACGGCTCGACCGACGTGGAGAACGACGGCTCCACCTACTTCCCCTCGCCCGTGGTGTCCTGGCCGCCGTCCGACCCGCTGGTCACCGGGGTCGGCGGCACCTCGGTCCACCTCGACGCGACCGGCCACCGCCTCTCCCCCGACACCGTCTGGGACGACCCGGCGCCCAACGACCACGGCGCCACCGGCGGCGGCAAGTCCAAGGTCTTCCCGCGCCCGCCGTTCCAGACCGCCGTCCAGGGCGTCACCGGCGGCTCCCGCGGGGTGCCGGACGTCAGCATGCTGGGCGACCCGCTGACCGGCGTCTGGACCTACAACAGCTACGGCCCGCAGGACAACGGCTGGGAGCTGTGGGGCGGGACCAGCGTCGCCTCCCCGATCTTCTCCGGCGTGGTCGCGCTCGCCGACCAGCAGGCGGGCCACCGGCTCGGCAACCTCAACGGCGCGCTGTACGCGCTGAGCGCCCTGCAGCAGGCGGGCCTGCCCGGCACCGGTCTGGTCGACGTGGTCGGCGGCAGCAACACCTACGCCGGGGTCGCCGGCTGGCCGGTCACCCCGGGCTACGACCTCGCGACGGGCGTGGGCACGGTGGACGCCGCGAAGTTCGTCCCCGCGCTGGCGCGACTCGGCTGAGCCGGGCACCGGGGCCGGTCGGGAGCGCCGAACAGGTGGCCGTACCAGCCGGGCGAGTCGATGCCCGCCCCGTACCCGCTGGCGCGGGCCAGGCGGCGGTGCGTCCAG
>NZ_JBHYKG010000279.1:0-11395 GCF_042741245.1 Kitasatospora sp. NPDC058965 | reverse complement strand
GAACGGGGCGGGCCTCTCGCGCGGAGCGGGCACGGCGTCAGGAGCGGGGCTGGTCCACCGCGCAGGAGCGGCAGTGGTCCACCGCTCAGGAGCGGGGCTGGTCTACCGCGCAGGAGCGGCAGTGGTCCACCGCTCAGGAGCGGGGCTGGTCCACCGCGAAGAGCTGCTCCTCGACCTGGTCCAGCGCCAGCCGCAGCGCGCCCAGCGCCACCACGTCCTCGCCCAGGGTGGAGAGCGCCACCTCCGGCGGCCGCAGGCAGAACCGGGCGAGCTGCTCGCGCAGCGGCTCCAGCACGTCGTCCAGCCCGGCCGCCCAGCCGCCGACCACCACCAGCTGCGGGTCGATCGCCAGCGCGAGCGCGGCCACGTCGTGCACCAGGCGCTGCAGGAACCGCTCCTTGGCGTCCCGGGCGACCTCGTCGCCCTCCCGGGCCAGCGTCAGCACCCGGCCCACCGCCGTCTCGTCCAGCGGGTCGAGCGGCTTGCCGTTGGTGGAGAGCAGCCGTTCGGGAGTGGCCTGCTGTCCGAGCAGGTGCAGCGCGCCGATCTCGCCGGCCGCGCCGCCGAAGCCGCGGTGCAGCCGGCCGTTGATCAGCGAACCCGCGCCGGGGCTCAGCCCGGCCAGCACGAAGACCACGTCACCCATGCCGACCGCGGCGCCCTGCCAGTGCTCGGCGATGGCGGCCAGGTTCGCGTCGTTCTCGATCAGCACCGGGCAGCGGAACGAGCGGCGCAGCCGGGCGCCCAGGTCCAGGCCGGTCCAGCCGGGCATCGCGGTGCCGAGGCGGACCGAGCCGTCCTTGTCGACGATCCCGGGGCTGCCGACGCCGACCGCCCAGAGGCTGTCCCGGGAGACGCCCGCCTTGCGCAGCACCTCGGCCACGGCGGTGCGCACCGCGCCCACCCGCTCCTCGGCGTCCAGCGCCTCGTCCACCTCGCGGGCGTCGGAACCGATCTGTTGGCCGGCCAGGTCCGCCAGCACCACCCGGATCGCGTGCACGCCGATCTCGACGCCGAGGATGTGCCCGGCCTCGGCGCGGAACCGGAACCAGCGGGCCGGGCGGCCGCGCTGGCGGCTGCTCTCCTGGCCCTGCTCGACCTCGGCCACCAGGCCGGACTCGACCAGGCCCTCGATCACCCCCTCGACGGTGGGCCGGGACAGGCCGGTGTCGCCGACCAGCTGGGTGAGGGTGACGGCCTGCCCGTCGCGCAGCGCCCGCAGCGTGACCGCGGCGTTGATCCGACGCAGCAGCGAGGAGTCTCCTCCGGTGAGCCGATCCGCCAAGTCGCTGCCTTTCCACAGTCGCGCGACTGCCCCGGCGCGCGGTGTCGAGTGCCCGCGGGCATCCCCTGGTCCCGTGGGGACGGCCGAGCCGTCGCAGGACGAGGGAGTTCCACAGGCGGCGGGGCGTCAGCCGGATCCTAGCCGTGCCCACTCCCGCCCGCGAGCATCTGTGCAGCTCATGACCGGTTCGGTATCGAAAGTTGACCTAGCACCGGGTGGGAGCGGCCGGTTCGGGTGCGAGCCGTGCGGCGCCCGACCGGCGCGTGGCCGGCGCAGGACCGGCGCGCGGCCGCCGGAGAGCGGCGCGGAAGCCTATGCTGCGGGGCATGCTGAGCCACCTGGAGAACGCCGCGCCGACCGACGGCGCGTTCATCCGTGCCGCCACCCGGCTGGGCCCGGTCCCGTTCGTGCCCGAGATCGCGCTGCACCAGGCCACGGACGCGATCGAGCTCTGGGAGACGACCGAGCGGGCCCGGGGCGAGGTCGGGCTGCCGCCGCCGTTCTGGGCCTTCGCCTGGGCCGGCGGGGTCGGGGTGGCCCGGTACGTGCTGGACCACCCGGAGCTGGTGGCCGGCCGGACCGTGCTGGACCTGGCGGCCGGCTCCGGCCTGGTCGGCATCGCGGCCGCGCTGCGCGGGGCCGCCGGGGTCCGGGCGGCGGAGATCGACGCCTACGCGGTGGCGGCGATCGCGATCAACGCGGAGGCCAACGAGGTCGCGGTCGAGGCACTGGCCGCGGACCTGCTGGACGGCGACGGCGCCCCGGCCGAGGTGGTGCTGGCCGGGGACGTCTTCTACGAGCGGGAGATGGCGGCCCGGTTCCTGCCCTTCCTGGAGCGGGCGCAGGCCCGCGGTGCCACCGTGGTGGTCGGCGACCCCGGGCGGGCCTACCTGCCGAGGCACCGGTTCACCGCGCTGGCGGAGTACCAGGTACCGGTGGTGGCCGACCTGGAGGACGCCTCGGTCAAGCGGACCACGGTCTGGCGGCTGAACCCGTCGGAGTGATTCCGAGACGCGATTGAGCCGTCCGCCGGGCCGGTGGTAGGACTTGGTCCATGAACGAACTGATCATCCGTCCGGCGGCCCGGCAGGAGATCCCGGCGCTGCTGGAGTTCTGGTCCAGGGCGGCCGAGGGCACCTCCATCTCGGACGACCCGGTCGGCGTGGCCCGGCTGCTGGAGCGCGACCCCGAGGCGCTGATCGTGGCCGAGCACGCGGGCGCGGTGGTCGGCACGGTGATCGCCGGCTGGGACGGCTGGCGCGCCTCGCTCTACCGGCTGGCCGTCGACCCGGCGCAGCGGCGCCGCGGCATCGGCGCGGCCCTGCTGGCGGCCGCCGAGCGGCGGTTCGCCGCGCTGGGCGGCCGGCGGGCGGACGCGATGGTGCTGGAGCACAACGAACTCGGCCAGCACGCCTGGCGCGCGGCGGGATACCGGCCCGAGGAGCAGTGGCGGCGCTGGGTCAAGCCGCTGACGGACTGACTGACGGACTGGCTGACGGACCGGCGGGCGGGCCGACCCGAGGATCGTCCCCCGCCGGTCCGTCAGTCCGTCAGCGGCTCACACAGCCCGGCTCACACAGCCCGGCTCACGCCGCCCAGGTCCGGGCGAACTCGTCCGCGTCCCAGTGCCCGCCGAGCGCCGGGGCCAGCGCCGCCGCGGCCCGGTCGGCGAAGCCCGACGGGTCCGCGGTGACCCCGGCCGGCAGTGCGCCGAGCAGCGGTGCCCCGGCGTCCAGCGGCAGGTCGGCCAGGTTGCAGCGCATCGCCAGGTCGGGCTCGGCCGGCCAGCTGCCGATCACGATCCCGGCCGAGCGCAGCCCCCGGGCGCGCAGCGCCTCGGCGTTGAGTGCGGTGCTGTTGAGCGTGCCGAGGCCGGCGTTCACCACGGTGAGCACGTCGGCGTCCAGCGCCCGGGCCATGTCGGCCAGGGTCAGCCCGTCCCGGTCGTAGCGGACCAGCAGGCCGCCCGCGCCCTCGACCAGGGTCAGGTCGTGACCGGCGGTCAGCCCGGTCACGCAGTCGAGCACCTGGTCCAGGGTCAGGAACGGCAGCCCGGAGCGCAGCGCCGCCCGGTCCGGAGCCAGCGGCTCGGGGTAGCGGGCCAGCTCGCGCAGCGTGACGGCGGGTCCGGCGAGCCGGGCCACCTCCTGCGCGTCGCCCGCCTCGCCCGGCGCCATCCCGGTCTGGCCGGGCTTGAGCACCGCCACCGACCGGCCGGACCGCACCGCGAGCGCGGCGAGGGCGGCGGTGACCGCGGTCTTGCCGACCTCGGTCCCGGTCCCCGTGACGAACAGCAGGCGGCTCATCCGGCCACCGCCGCGGCGGTCACGGCGCGCCCGATCGCGGCCAGGTCGTCGTCCCCGGTCACGTACGGCGGCATGGTGTAGATCAGGTCCCGGAACGGCCGCAGCCAGACGCCCTCGCGGGCGGCGGCGGCGGTCGCGGCCGGCACGTCCACCGGGTGGTCGAGCTGCACCACGCCGATCGCGCCCAGCACCCGCACGTCCGCCACGCCCGGGACCCCGGCCGCACCGGCCAGGCCGTCGCGCAGGCCGGTCTCGATCCGCTTCACCTCGGTCAGCCAGTCCTGGCCGAGCAGCAGGTCGATCGAGGCGTTGGCCGCGGCGGCGGCCAGCGGGTTGCCCATGAAGGTCGGCCCGTGCGCCAGCACCGGCACCTCGCCCCGGCTGATCCCGTCGGCCACCTCGGCGGTGCACAGCGTGGCGGCCATGGTCAGGTAGCCGCCGGTGAGCGCCTTGCCGAGGCAGAGCACGTCGGGGGAGACCCCGGCGTGGTCGGCCGCGAAGAGCGCGCCGGACCGGCCGAAGCCGGTGGCGATCTCGTCGAAGACCAGCAGCACGCCGTGCCGGTCGCACAGTTCGCGCAGCAGCCGCAGGTAGCCGGGGGAGTGGAAGCGCATGCCGCCCGCGCCCTGCACCACCGGCTCGACGATCACCGCGGCCAGCTCGCCGGCGTGCTGCTCGATCGCCGCGGCCAGCTCGGCCGCGTAGGCCGGGTCCGGCTCGGCGTCGAAGCCGGCCGGCGGCTCGGGGACGAAGACCTGCCGGGGCAGCACCCCGCCCCAGAGCTGGTGCATGCCGCCCTCGGGGTCGCAGACCGACATCGGGTGGAAGGTGTCGCCGTGGTAGCCGCCGCGCCAGGTGAGCACCCGGCGCTTCTCCGGCCGCCCGGTCGACTGCCAGTACTGCAGGCACATCTTCATCGCCACCTCGACCGCCACCGAGCCGGAGTCGGCCAGGAACACGTGCTGCAGCGGCTCGGGGGTGATCTCGACCAGCGTGGTGGCGAGCCGGACGGCGGGCTCGTGGGTGAGCCCGCCGAACATCACGTGGCTCATCCGGTCCAGCTGCTCGCGCACCGCCTGATTGATCACCGGGTGGTTGTAGCCGTGCACGGCCGCCCACCAGGAGGCCATGCCGTCGACCAACTCCCGGTGGCCGCCGATCGGTTCGGCCAGCCGCAGGCGGACGCCGGAGGCCGACTCGACCAGCAGCGACGGCACCTTGCCGGGCATCGGCCCGTACGGGTGCCAGACGTGCGCGCGGTCCAGCGCGAGCAGCGCCGCGGTGTCGGCGGACGAGGCGGTCGCGGCCGTGGCGCTCGCGGCCGCGCTGCCGGGGGACGTGGTGCGGGGGTTCTGGTGCGGCATCAGGCGTTCGGGGCCAGCTCGGTGCCGGCGCCGCGGCGGCGCACCTTCACCAGGTCCGAGCGCAGCTCACCGGGCTCGGCGTCGGCGGCGGGCTGCTCCGCGACGGGCTCCACAGTGTCGCCCTGCTCGGCCGGGGCCGCGTGCGCGTCGCCGCACGGCCCGCAGCCACCGCCCGCGTGCCCGCCGCAGCCGGTCGCGGCGGTCTCGGCGGCCGTCTCGTGCGAGCCGCAGGCCGAGGCGCCGCCGCACCCGCCGCCGACGGCGGCCGACACGTCCGCGCGGTGCCGAGGCAGCGTCATCTCGCCCTGGCCCTCGACCTCGAAGCCGGCGTCCTTGATCATGTCGAGGTCGGCCTGGCCGGCCTGGCCCTCGCTGGTCAGGTAGTCGCCCAGGAAGATGGAGTTGGCGATGTGCAGGCCCAGCGGCTGCAGGCTGCGCAGGTGCACCTCGCGGCCGCCGGCGATCCGCACCTCGACGTCGGGGCAGACGAACCGGACCATCGCCAGGATCCGCAGGCAGCGCTGCGGGGTGAGGTTCCACTCCTTGGCCAGCGGGGTGCCCTCGAACGGGATCAGGAAGTTGACCGGCACCGAGTCCGAGCCCAGCTCGCGCAGCGCGTAGACCACGTCCACCAGGTCCTCGTCGCTCTCGCCCATGCCCGCGATCAGGCCGGAGCAGGCGGACAGGCCCGCGCCGTGCGCCTTCTGCACGGTGTCCACCCGGTCCGCGTAGGTGTGGGTGGTGGTGATGTCGCCGTAGGTGCCCTCGGAGGTGTTGAGGTTGTGGTTGTAGGCGTCCACGCCGACGGCGGCCAGCCGCTCGGCCTGGTTGTCGGAGAGCAGGCCCAGGCAGGCGCAGATCTCCACGCCCGGCTCCTGCTCCTTGATCGCACCGATGGTGCTGGCGACCCGCTCGATGTCACGGTCCGTCGGACCGCGCCCGCTGGCCACCAGGCAGACCCGCTTGGCGCCGCCGGCCACCCCGGCCACCGCGGCCTGCGCGGCCTCCTCCGGCTTCAGCCAGGTGTACTTGAGGATCTCCGCCTTCGAGCCCAGCCGCTGCGAGCAGTAGTTGCAGTCCTCCGGGCAGAGCCCGCTCTTGAGGTTGACCAGGTAGTTGAGCTTCACCCGGCGGCCGAACCACTGCCGGCGCACCCGGCCGGCGGCCGCGACCACGTCCAGCAGCTCGTCGTCGGTGGTGGCCAGGACGGCCAGCGCTTCCTCCCGGGTGGGGAGCTCGCGGTTCAGGCCCTTGGCGGTGAGAGTGTCGAGCAGATCCATGAAGCTGATCCTGCCTGTACGAGCTAGAGCGGCGCCATAGCGAATCGGCCAGAAGATCCTGCCAAGGGTGTGCAAGTTGTCACAGTGGCAGCTGCACAGATGGTTCGCGTCCGACCCCTTGGCCGGTGCGGTCAAGGAGATCCCCACTGACCTGCGCGGGCGTGATCCTGCATACAATCTGCGGCATGACCACGCAGGGCGATTCGCGCTCCATACCCGACGAGCCGGCTCCGACTCCAGGGCACGTCAGAAACGGTGCGCGGGGCGGCTCCAGGCGCACCCGGCTGCTCGGTTGGGGCGGCGTGGTGGTGGTGCTCGGGGCGGGCGGGTTCGTGGTCTCCAGTCCACACCCCGGCGACTGGCTGCCGGGGCTCGGCCCGTCCAGCAAGGACCGGCAGATCGTGGTGGTCGGCAGCCCCGCCCCCACCTCGGCGACCGACCCGGTGCCGTTCACGGTGGACGGCTACTTCCCGGCCGCCAAGCCGGTCGAGGTGAACAACTACAAGGGCCGGCGGTCCGGCGGCCGGCAGGGCAACGACTGCGCGGAGACGCTGCGCGACCCCGCCAAGAACGTGCTCAAGGACTCCGGCTGCCAGGGTTACCTGGCCGTCAGCTTCAGCCGGGCGGACGGCAAGGTGCTCACCAGCGTGACCGTGCTGCGGTTCGCCGACGACCAGCAGGCCGCCAAGGCCGCGGCCCTGGTGAAGGACCAGGCGGGGCTGTTCACCTTCGTGCTGCCGGACTCCTCGATCGCCACCCCGTCGGCCGCGCCCGGCGGCAAGGCGGACCTGCCGCCGCGGGTGGAGACGGTGCGGCACTTCCTGACCGTCACCAGCTCGCGGTTCGCCGACGGGCACGCGCCGGCCGGCGCCGACGATCCGGACCTGGCCGAGGCGACCCGGGTGGCCTCCTACACCGCCGCGGCGGCCTTCTTCAACTGGATGTGAGCGAGGGGCGCCTGACGGACCGTCAGGCGCCCCTCGCCGGATCCCGCCGCCGTCAGGCGCCGGCCCCGTCCATCCGGTCGACCGCCGTGACCTGGAGCACCGCGCGGCCCTCGTCGTCCGAGCCGTGCAGGTCGACCTCGGCGCTGATGCCCCAGTCGTGGTCGCCGGCCGGGTCGTCGAAGATCTGCCGGACCCGCCACAGGCCGTCCTCCTCGACCTCCTCGATCAGCAGCATCTTCGGGCCGCGGGCGTCCGGGCCGGTGCCCAGGTCGTCGTGCTCCTCGTAGTAGGCGTCCATCGCGTCCGCCCAGCGGTCCGCGTCCCAGCCGTACTCGCCGTCCAACTCGCCCAGCGCGCCGTAGTGTTCGAGCGCGGCCAGCTCCACCCGGCGGAACATCTCGTTGCGCACCAGCACCCGGAACGCGCGGGCGTTGGCCGTGACCGGCTGCGGCTTGGCCTCCAACTCCTGCTCCGCCTCGGTGGGTTCGGTGGGGTTGGCGAGCTGCTCCCACTCGTCGAGCAGGCTGGAGTCGACCTGGCGGACCAGCTCGCCCAGCCAGGCGATCACGTCCTTCAGCGCCTCGGTCTTCAGGTCGTCCGGCACGGTCTGCTCCAGCGCCTTGTAGGCGCCGGCCAGGTAGCGCAGCACGATGCCCTCGGTGCGGGCCAGGTCGTAGTGGCCGACGTAGTCGGTGAAGGTCATCGCGCGCTCGTACAGGTCGCGGACCACCGACTTGGGCTGCAACTGGTAGTCGCCGATCCACGGGTGCGCCCGGCGGTACACCTCGTAGGCGTGGTTGAGCAGCTCCTCCAGCGGCTTGGGCCAGGTGACCTCCTGGAGCCGCTCCATCCGCTCCTCGTACTCGATCCCGTCGCGCTTCATCTCGCCGATCGCCTCGCCGCGCGCCTTGTTCTGCTGCGCGGCCAGGATCTGGCGCGGGTCGTCCAGGGTCGCCTCGACCACCGAGACCACGTCCAGCGCGTAGCCGGGGGACTCCTGGTCGAGCAGCTCGAACGCGGCCAGCGCGAAGGTGGAGAGCGGCTGGTTGAGCGCGAAGTTCTCCTGCAGGTCCACGGTGAGGCGCACGATCCGGCCCTCGGCGTCCGGCTCGGCCAGCTGCTCGACCACGCCGCCGGCCAGCAGCGAGCGGTAGATGGCGATCGCCTGGCGGATGTGCCGGCGCTGCGCGGAGCGCTCCTCGTGGTTGTCGGTGAGCAGGTGCCGCATCGCCTCGAAGGCGTTGCCCGGTCGCCCGATCACCGCCAGCAGCATCGCGTGGCTGACCTTGAACCGGGAGACCAGCGGCTCGGGTTCGGCCGCGATCAGGCGCTCGAAGGTCTCCTCGGTCCAGCTGACGAAACCTTCCGGCGCCTTCTTGCGGACCACCTTGCGCTTCTTCTTCGGGTCGTCGCCCGCCTTGGCCAGCGCCTTCTCGTTCTCCACCACGTGCTCGGGGGCCTGGGCCACCACCTGGCCGACCGTGTCGAAGCCCGCCCGGCCGGCCCGGCCGGCGATCTGGTGGAACTCGCGGGCGCGCAGCACCCGCACCCGCACCCCGTCGTACTTGGAGAGCGCGGTGAACAGGACGGTGCGGATCGGCACGTTGACCCCGACGCCGAGCGTGTCGGTGCCGCAGATGACCTTCAACAGGCCGGCCTGGGCGAGGCGTTCGACCAGTCGGCGGTACTTGGGGAGCATCCCGGCGTGGTGCACGCCGATGCCGTGCCGGACGAAGCGGGACAGGTTGCGGCCGAACTTGGTGGTGAAGCGGAAGTTGCCGATCAGCTCGGAGATGGCGTCCTTCTCCGCCTTGGAGCACATGTTGATGCTCATCAGCGACTGCGCCCGCTCCACCGCCTCCTTCTGGGTGAAGTGCACGACGTAGACCGGTGCCTGACCGGTCGTCAGCAGCTCCTCCAGGGTGTCGTGCAGCGTGGTCCGCTTGTACTCGTAGAAGAGCGGCACCGGGCGGGTGGCCGAGCGGACCACGGTGGTGGTGCGGCCGGTGCGGCGGGTCAGGTCGGTCTCGAACCGGCGCACGTCGCCCAGGGTGGCCGACATCAGCAGGAACTGCACCTGCGGCAGTTCCAGGATCGGGATCTGCCAGGCCCAGCCGCGGTCCGGCTCGGCGTAGAAGTGGAACTCGTCCATCACGACCTGGCCGATGTCGGCCCGGGCGCCGTCGCGCAGCGCGATGTTGGCCAGCACCTCGGCGGTGCAGCAGATGATCGGCGCGGTCGGGTTGACGCTCGCGTCGCCCGTCATCATGCCGACCTGCTCGGTGCCGAAGATCTTGCACAGGTCGAAGAACTTCTCCGAGACCAGGGCCTTGATCGGCGCGGTGTAGAAGGTGCGCTTGCCCTCGGCCAGCGCCGCGAAGTGCGCACCGGCGGCGACCAGCGACTTGCCCGACCCGGTCGGCGTCGCCAGGATCACGTTGGCACCGGTGAACAGCTCGATCAGCGCCTCCTCCTGGGCCGGGTAGAGGGTGATGCCGCGCTCCTCGGTCCACCCCGCGAAGGCGGTGTACAGCGCGTCGGGGTCGGCCGGCTTCGGCATCAGGTCCAGGAGGGTCACCTGCCCACCCTACCGTTCACCTGCGCCGACCCCGGCGCGCACCTGCCAGGGCCCCCGGTGTGCAGTGGATTACGTTGCTCGCTCTAGCGGCCGCGTGTCAGTCTGCGGAGCATGATCCCTGCATCCGAGGTGTCCGCCCGGCCCACCGCCCCCGGCGCCGTCTTCGACTGGCTGGACGAGGCCGCCGAGCTGCGGGCCCGCGCCGGCCTGACCCGTACCCTGCACAGTCGGCCGGCCGCGGACACGGTGCTCGACCTGGCCAGCAACGACTACCTCGGCCTGACCCACCATCCGGCGGTGACCGGGGCGGCGGCCGAGGCGGCCCGCCGGTGGGGCGGGGGATCGACCGGCTCGCGGCTGGTCACCGGGACCACGGCGCTGCACACCGAGCTGGAGGCGGAGCTGGCCGCGTTCGTCGGGGTCGAGGCGGCGCTGGTCTTCTCCTCGGGCTACGCGGCGAACCTGGCCGCGCTGACCGCGCTGACCGACCCGGACACCCTGATCGTCTCCGACGCGTACAACCACGCCTCGCTGATCGACGGCTGCCGGCTGTCCCGCAGCGAGGTGCGGCGGGTGCCGCACGCCGCGCCGCACGCGGTGGCGCAGGCGCTCGCGGAGCGCACCCAGCCGCGCGCCCTGGTGGTGAGCGACACGGTCTTCTCGGTGGACGGGAACGCGGCGCCGGTGGCCGGGCTGTCCGCGGCCGCCCGGGCGCACGGCGCGGCGCTGCTGCTGGACGACGCGCACGGGCTCGGGGTGCTCGGCCCCGGCGGGCGCGGCACGCCGGCGGCCAACGGTCTGGCGGGGGCGCCGGACACGGTGACCACCGCGACGCTGTCGAAGTCGCTCGGGTCGCAGGGCGGCGTGGTGCTCGGGCCGGCCCGGGTGATCCGTCACCTGGTCGAGTCGGCGCGCACGTTCATCTTCGACACCGGGCTGGCGCCGGCCGCGGTCGGGGCGGCGCTCGGGGCGCTGCGCCTGCTGCGCGCCGAGCCGGACCGTGCGGACCGGGCCCGCGAGGTCGCCCGCACCCTGTCGGCCGAGCTGTCCCGCGCGGGCCTGATCGCCAGCGACCCCGACGCGGCCGTGGTCTCGGTCCGGGCCGAGAGCCCCGAGCAGGCGGTGGCCTGGGCGGCCGCCTGCCGCGGCGCCGGGCTGGCGGTCGGCTGCTTCCGCCCGCCGTCCGTGCCGGACGGCTGGTCCCGGCTGCGCCTGACGGCCCGGGCGGACCTGACGGCGGACCAGATCGCCTTCGCGGTCGCCACCGTGACGGGGACCCGGCCGCCGGCCTGACGCAAGCTCGGAGGGACCGACGCGCAGGCGGGACGGCGAATCAGCCCGCCTGCGCCGCTCTCGCCCGCGCCGCTCCCGCCCGCGCGGCCCGGGCCCGCGCCCGGGTGCCGGACCGGACCGCCCCCGCCGCCCCCGCCAGCACCGGCAGCGCCGCCAGTGCGAAGCAGGCCCCCGGCGACAGCACCCCGGCCCCCACCCCGGCCAGCGCCGCCCCCGCCGTCGAGCCCGCGTTGAACGCGGTGTTCACCCAGGCCCCGGCCGCCGCCCGCCGGCCGTCGCCCGCGCGCCGGTCGGCGACCACGTACGCGCCGGCCAGCACCGGACTGACGAACACCCCGAGGA
>NZ_JBHYKG010000278.1:0-11451 GCF_042741245.1 Kitasatospora sp. NPDC058965 | reverse complement strand
TTCCAGAGCAGCGCCGGGCGGACCGGGCGGCCGGCGGCGTCGAGCGTGACCAGGCCGTGCTGCTGGGCCGCGACCGAGACGGCCGCGGCGGTGCCGGCGTGGCCGGTGGCGGCGACGGCCGCGGTGAAGGCCTGCCACCACTGCTCGGGGTCGCTCTCCCGCCCGGCGCCGGCGCTGACGGTGTGCGCGGCCCGGCCGCTGCCGAGCACCTCGCCGGTGTCGAGGTCGACGGCCAGCGCCTTGGTGCTCTGGGTGGAGGAGTCCACCCCGATGACGACGCGGCGCACGCTCATGTGTTTCTCCTCGGTACGGGGGGTTTCGTCAGGCGCCTGAACATATTAGTTTGTTTTCTGCCATGACGAATAGACCCAGGAGCCGCACCATGAGCACCGACCCGCTGGTCCCCACCCCCGCGCACAAGTTCACCTTCGGCCTGTGGACGGTCGGCTGGCAGGGCCGCGACCCGTTCGGCGACGCCACCCGTCCGGCCCTGGACCCGGTGGAGACCGTGCAGCGGCTCGCCGCGCTCGGCGCGCACGGCGTCACCTTCCACGACGACGACCTGATCCCGTTCGGCGCCCCGCAGGCCGAGCGCGAGGCCGTGGTCAAGCGGTTCCGCACCGCGCTGGAGGAGACCGGCCTGCGGGTGCCGATGGCCACCACCAACCTGTTCACCCACCCCGTCTTCAAGGACGGCGCGTTCACCGCCAACGACCGCGACGTGCGCCGCTACGCGCTGCGCAAGACCCTGCGCAACATCGACCTCGCGGCCGAGCTCGGCGCCCGCGTCTACGTCGCCTGGGGCGGCCGGGAGGGCGCCGAGTCCGGCGCCGCCAAGGACGTGCGCACCGCGCTGGACCGGCTCAAGGAGGCCTTCGACCTGCTCGGCGAGTACGTCGAGCAGCAGGGCTACGACCTGCGGTTCGCCATCGAGCCCAAGCCGAACGAGCCGCGCGGCGACATCCTGCTGCCCACCGTGGGCCACGCCCTCGCCTTCATCAACGAGCTGGAGCGCCCCGACCGGGTCGGCCTCAACCCCGAGGTCGGCCACGAGCAGATGGCCGGCCTGAACTTCCCGCACGGCATCGCCCAGGCCCTGTGGCACGGCAAGCTCTTCCACATCGACCTGAACGGCCAGTCCGGCATCAAGTACGACCAGGACCTGCGGTTCGGCGCGGGCGACCTGCGCCAGGCGTTCTGGCTGGTCGACCTGCTGGAGTCGGCCGGCTACGACGGCCCCAAGCACTTCGACTTCAAGCCGCCGCGCACCGAGGACTTCGACGGGGTCTGGGCCAGCGCCGCCGCCTGCATGCGCAACTACCTGCTGCTGGCCGAGCGGGCGCGCGCCTTCCGGGCCGACCCGCAGGTGCAGGAGGCGCTGCGGGCCGCCCGGCTGGACGAGCTCGCCGTGCCCAGCGCCGCGGACGGCCTGGCCGGTCTGCTCGCCGACCGGTCGGCCTTCGAGGAGTTCGACGTCGACGCGGCCGCGGCCCGGGGCATGGCCTTCGAGCAGCTCGACCAGCTGGCCTACGAGCACCTGCTCGGCGCCCGCTGAGCCCGGTCGGCCGGCCCCGCCCGTCGAGCCCCCGTCAGCCCGCGGAGCGCGGGCCGGCGGGGGCGGCGCCCGGCACCGCACCGCGGGCGGGCGCCCACCGGCGGGCCAGGAACTTGCCCAACTCCCACAACAGCAGCAGCGCCACGGCGGCCAGCAGCGCCCAGCCGAACTGGCGGGCGTTCAGGTCGGTGGTGCCGAGGATCCGGTGGAAGGCGTCCATCTGGGTGACCGCCACCGCCAGCACGAACTCCGCCAGCGCCGCCCGGTTCATCTGCTTGCTGTCGAAGGTGCTCACCGTCAGCACCGAGTCCCGCTCGCTGCGGCACTCGTACGCCGCCACGATCAGGCACAGGGCGAAGGCGGTGAACGCGATCGAGTTGCCGATCTGCGCGCTGCCGAAGTGCGTCTCGCCCAGCTTGATCAGCAGCAGCAGGGCGACCGTGACGGCCAGCCCGGCCAGCCCGACGGTGACCACCACGGACCGGGTCAGCACGCTCTCCCCGCGCGGCCGCGGGGTGCGCCGCATCAGCCCGGGGCTCTCCCGGTCGAACCCCAGCGCGAAGCCGAACGGGGCGTTGACCACGAAGTGCACCCACAGCACCTGCGGCGGGGTGAACGGTTCGCCCGCGGCGATGTTGAGGACCGTGGCGCCGAGGAAGGTGAGCACGAAGGTGACCAGCAGCACCAGGACGAACCGGATGTACTTGGTCAGGTTGTCGTAGAGCTTCCGGCCCTCCGCCACGGCGTACACGATGGTGGCGAAGTTGTCGTCGGCCAGCACCATCCGGCTGGCGTTCTTCGCCACGTCCGTCCCGCTGCCCATGGCGATGCCGATGTCGGCGGCCTTGATGGCCGGCGCGTCGTTCACGCCGTCGCCGGTCATCGCGACCACGTCGCCCTTCTGCTTGAGCGTCGCGGCGAGCAGCACCTTGTGCTCCGGGGCGACCCGGCCGACCACGCCGATGTCGTCGATCCGGGCCAGCCGCTCGTGCTCCGACAGCGCCGCGAAGTCGGCGCCGAGCATGGCCTCGCCCTCGATGCCGAGCTGCCGGGCGATCGCCGCGCCGGTGGTGACGTCGTCGCCGGTGACCATCCGGACCCGGATGCGGGCGGCCTGGGCGCTGGCCACCGCCGCCTTCGACTCCTCGCGCGGCGGGTCGACCATGGCCACCAGACTGGTCATCCGCAGGTCGGTGACGAGCGCCAGCAGGTCGCCGTCCGGGTCGAAGTCGGCCGGGTCCAGGTCGCGGACGGCGGCGGCCATCACCCGCAGGCCCTCGCCGCCCATCCGCTCGGTCTGGGCCCGGGCGCGGTCGGCCAGCTCGGCGTCCCACGGGATGCCCGCGCCGTCGGCGAGCGCGGTGGCGGCGCGGGCCATCACCGCGGGTGCCGCGCCCTTCACGAAGCACCGCACCACGGGCCGGCCGTCCGCGTCCTTCGCCTCGTTGAAGCTGGCCATCAGCTTGTAGCCCGGGTCGAACGGGAGGATCGCCAGCCGCCGGTAGCGCTCCCGGGTGGCCTCGATGTCCAGCCCGGCCTTGTGGCCGAGGACCAGCAGCGCGCCCTCGGTCGGGTCGCCGACGACCTCGCCGTCCACCAGCTTCGCGTCGTTGGCGACCAGGTAGGGCAGCACGGCGTCCTCGATGCTCGGCGAGGAGCCCGCGGCGTGCTGGATCCGCCCGTCCAGCCGGTAGCCGGTGCCCGAGACGGTGTAGCGGTCGGTCGGGCTGAGCACCTCGACGACCGTCATCTGGTTCATCGTCAGGGTGCCGGTCTTGTCGGAGTTGATCGCCGAGGTGAACCCGAGGGTCTCCACCGACGGCAGTTCCTTGACGATGGCGTGCCGCTTGGCCAGGTTGAGGCTGCCGACCGAGAGGATGACCTGACTGACCGTCGGCAGCGCCTCCGGGATGGCCGCGATGGCCAGCGAGACCGCGCTGACGAAGAGCGCGTCCCACGCCTCGCCGCGGCTGCGGCCGAGCGCGAACATCACGACCATGGTCAGGCCGGCCGCCGCCGCGATCCACAGCGTCAGGGTGTTGAGCTCGCGGGTCAGCGGCGACTCCTCCCGCTCGGTGGCCGAGAGCATCCCGGAGATCTTGCCCAGCTCCGTCCCGGCACCGGTGGCGGTGATGACGAGCAGTCCGCTGCCGTGCGTGACCGGCGTGTTCATGAACGCCATGTTGGTCTGCTCGCCCGGGCTCGGCCGGCCGGCCGCCAGGGTGCCGGCGTCCTTCGAGGCCGGCACGCTCTCGCCGGTCAGCGCGGACTCGTCGATCTGCAGCGAGCCGGCCTCGACGATCCGCCCGTCCGCCGGGACCTGGTCGCCCGCCGAGATCAGCACGACGTCGCCCACCACCAGCTGCTCGGCCGGGATCTGCGCCTCGCTGCCGTCCCGCCGCACCCGCGCCGTGGTCTTCATCATCGACTTCAGCGCGTTCATCGCGGACTCGGCCTTGCCCTCCTGGCGCAGGCCGACCACCGCGTTGAACAGCGTCAGGACCACCAGCAGGATCGCGGTGCTCCACTCCTTGATGGCCAGCGACACCACCGCCGACGCCACCAGGATGATCTGCATGTAGCTGCGGTACTGGTCGAGGAAGCGCAGCCAGCCGGGCCGCGCACGCTCCTCCGGCAGCGCGTTCGGCCCGTGTGCGGCGAGCAGCTCGGCCGCCCGGGCCGCGGTGAGCCCGGTCGCCGGGTCCACCCCGAGCGCGGCGGCCACCTGCTGCGCGGAACGCGCGTACCACTGGTCCGCGGACCCGTGCGGTCCGGACGCGTCGGCCTGCTCCGCCATGGTCACTCCTCCAGGTCCGTGGACGATCCGCCGGGGCGTCAGCGGTCGTGGTGCTTGGCCGCGTACGGGTCGCGCGGCGCGCCGCCGGGGGCCTCCCGCTCCAGCCGGCGCTTGGCGTCCTTCAGGGCCCGCCGGGCCTCGGCGCCGACCGTGGGGTAGCGCGGATCGAGCTCGACCAGCGTGTGCGCGAGCACCGCCGCCGCGCAGATCCGGGCGAACCACTTCCGGTCGGCCGGCACGACGTACCAGGGCGCCCACGGCGTGCTGGTGGCCGACAGCATGTCGGAGAACGCCTCCTGGTAGTCGTCCCACCGCTCGCGCTCGCGGATGTCGGCCGCGGAGAACTTCCAGTTCTTCTCGGGCAGGTCGATCCGCTTGAGGAACCGGGTGCGCTGGGCCTCCTTGGAGAGGTTCAGGAAGATCTTCACCACCTTGAAGCCGTTGTCGGCCAGGTAGCGCTCCCAATCGTTGATCTCCCGGTAGCGCCGCTCCCAGACGCCCGGACCCTTCGCCTCCGCGGGCAGCTTCTGCCGGTCCAGGTTCTCCGGGTGGACCCGCACCACCAGGACCTCCTCGTAGTGCGACCGGTTGAAGATCCCGATCCCGCCGCGCTCCGGGAGCCGGCGCGCGTACCGCCACAGGTAGTCGTGGTCGAGCTCCTCCGCGGACGGGACCTTGAAGCTGCTCACCTGGACGCCCTGCGGGTTCACCCCGCTCATGACGTGACGGATCGTCCCGTCCTTCCCGCCCGCGTCCAGCGCCTGCAGGCAGAGCAGCACGCCCCAGGTGTCCTGCGCGGCCAGCCGCGCCTGGTAGTCCGCCAGCAGCTCCACCCCGGTGCGCAGCAGCTCGACGCCGTCGCGCTTCTTCATGCCCGCCTTGTACCGGGGGTCGAAGTCCTCGGCGAGGTCCACCCGGGAGCCCGGCTCCACCCGCAGCGGCTCGATGAACTCCGCGATCCGCTCGGCCGTTCGACGGTCCGTCATCGCCCGCTCCCGTTCGTCCCGGCCGTGGCAGGCGCCGCGGGTGCGGCGACGCGGGCCGGACCGGGACCGACCCGCGCGGGAGGAGTGCTTCCTGCCACGCTGCGGCGGCGGGCCGGGCACGGCAATCCGACGGCGTCCGTCCGGGTGGGGGCGGTCCGCCGCGGTCCGCCCGTTCGCCGGGTGGCGGTCGCGGTCCGTCCCTCCGGACGGGTGGCGGTCCGTCACGGTCCGTCCGTCCGCCGGGTGGCGGTCTGTCGCGCCCGGCCGGGCCGCGCCTACGCTGAGGCCGTGTCCTCGTCTGCGCGGGAAGCCGCGACCGCGACGTACGTCCACGCCGCCGTGCCCGGGGCGGTGCCGGTGCTCGGACACCTGCCGGCCCTGGCCCGCGATCCGGCCGCCTTCCTGGGGCGGCTGTCCCGGTTCGGCGACCTGGTGGAGGTCCGGCTCGGGCCGAACCGGCTGGTGGTGCCCTGCCACCCCGAGCTGCTGCGGCAGGTGTACGCGGACGACCGGACCTTCGACAAGGGCGGCCCGATCTACCAGCGCTTCCGGCGCGTCCTCGGCAACGGGCTGGCCACCTGCGCGCACGCCGACCACCGGCGCCAACGGCGGATGCTGCAGCCCGAGTTCCGGCCCGAGCGGCTGCCCGGGTACGCGGCCGTGATGACCGCCGAGGCGGCCCAGCTCGCCGGGTCCTGGCAGCCCGGCGAGGTGGTGGACGTGTTCCCCGCCTGCTACCGGTACACCCTGCGGGTGGTGGCGCGCAGCCTGCTCGGCACCGAGGCGCCGGACGCGCTCGCCGACCGGCTGCAGCACGCGTTCGAGACGGCGTTCGCCGGCGCGCTGCGGCGGGTGATGCTGCTGCCCGCGGGCCCCGGCTACCGCGCGGCGGTGCGCACCCTGCGGCGCACGGTGGCCGAGCTGGTGCAGGAGCACCGGGCCCGCGGCGGCGACCGGACGGACCTGCTGGCCGGCCTGCTGGCGGCCCGGGACGAGGACGGCTCGACCCTCTCCGACGCCGAGCTGCACGACCAGGTGGTCACCCTGCTGCTCGCCGGCTCCGAAACCACCGCCGCCCAGCTCGCCTGGACCCTGCGGCTGCTGACGGCGCATCCGCCGGTGCTGGCCGCACTGCGGGCGGAGCTCGACGCGGTGCTGCCGGGCGGGCGCGCGGCCGGCTGGGCGGACCTGGAGCGGCTGCCGTACACCGCCCGGGTGCTGACGGAGGCGCTGCGGCTGTACCCGCCGGGCTGGGTGCTGCTGCGCACCTGCACCCGGGAGACCGAGCTGGGCGGCCGCGCCCTGCCGCGCGGCAGCCAGGTGCTGCTCAGCCCCTACGTCGCCCACCACAACCCGCGGATCTTCGCCGAGCCGGCCCGGTTCGACCCCGACCGCTGGCTGCCCGAGCGCGCCGCCGCCCTGCCGCGCTGGGGTTTCGCCGGCTTCGCCAACGGCCCGCGCCAGTGCGTCGGCGCCGACTACGCCCGGGCCGAGGCGGCGATCGCGCTGGCGACGGTGCTGGCCCGCTGGCACCCCGTGCCGGTGCCCGGGCGCTCCGGGGCCCGACCGGTGCGGCTGGCCACGGTGCTGCGGCCGCACCGGCTGCGGCTGCGCATGCTCAGCCGGTAGCGGCGCGGGTGGCCGGGTCGGCGGCGGGGCGGGTGGCGATCGGGTGGATGGTGGCGCGCCGGGGGAGTGTCGCCGCCGGATCCCCGGCCGGGTGCGCCAGGCTCGTGCCGAAGAGGAGGCGATGACCATGGCCGCCGTGCGCCGTTCCGGACGTGTGACCCCCGCTGTGCTCCTGGTGCTGGCGCTGCTGGCGCCGGCCGTCGCGGCGTGCTCCAGCAGCAGCAAGCCCGCGGCGAGCGGCGGGACGAGCGCCGCGAGCAGTCCGACGGGGGCAGCCGGCTCCAGTACCGGCGCCACCGGGCAGACGACCACCGTCACGGTGACCGAGAAGGAGTTCTCCCTCACTCCGTCGCAGACCCAGTTCGCGCCCGGCTCCTACACCTTCGTCGCCAGCAACGGCGGCTCGGTGACCCACGCGCTGGCCATCTCCGGGCCCGGGGTCAGCACCACCCAGACCTCCAGCGTCCCGCCGGGCGGCTCGGCCCGGTTCACCGTGACGCTCCAGCAGGGCAGTTACGAGCTGTGGTGCCCGATCGACGACCACAAGGCGCTCGGCATGGACCTGCACATCCAGGTCGGCGGGGCGGCCTCGGGGTCGCCGACCGCGAGCGGCAGCGCCACCACCAGCAGCACCGCGACCGGCAGCCCGATGACGAGCAGCGCCGCCGGCGCCACCGCGAGCAGCAGTGCCTACTGAGCCGCGGCACCGCCACCGGCGCCCGCGCGCCGACGGGTCGTCGGCGTCGCCCGCGCTCCGGGTGCTGCAGGTGCTCACGGCGGTCGCGCTCGCGGTGGACGCCGCCCTGCACGCCGACCTGGCCCCCGGCTACGACCCGATCGGGTCGGGCCTCACCCAGGGCACCCTGTTCCGGGTCGAGGCCGCGGTGGCCTGCCTGGCCGCGCTGCTGGTGCTGCTGGCGGGGCGCCGGCAGGGCGCGTGGGCCTTCGCCGCCCTGGTGGCCGCGTCGGCCCTGGGCGCGGTCCTGCTCTACCGCTACGTGAACGTGGGCACCCTCGGTCCGCTGCCGAACATGTACGAACCCGCCTGGTTCCCCAAGAAGACCGCGACCGCGATCGCCGAGGCCGTCGGCACCGCCACGGCGGTCGCGGGGTTGGTGCTGCTCAGAAGATCGGCGTCGCGGCCTGGATCTGCCCGAGGCCTTCCTCCATCGTGAGCGAGGGCAGGACCTGGACCGTGTTCCACTGCGCGAGGCGGGACTCGACCAGGAACTGGTCGACGTTCTCGGCCGTGGCCGACCGCACCACGACGACCACCGTGTGCTCGCGGTTGACGAACGGGCCCGCCACGATGTCGACGTCCGCGTTCCGGGCGAAGGTCGGCATCTCGGGAGCGAGCTTCAGCAGGAGGTCGCGGGTGGTCGCATTGGCCATCGGGCAGACCTCCGCACTGTGGCGCGCCAGGAGGACGAAGAGCATGTCAGGCTCCTCTCCGATCGAAGAACCCCTGGTTCCACGCTAGGAGCCCGGCGCGCGCCGCGCGACCGGCGGGGATCCGGTGTACCGTGCCGCCGCACCGCCCCGCGGGCGTCGCCGAACATCCGTATGATCACGATCGGTTGATCCGGTGGCTGGGGAGTCGGGAGGCAGGCGTGGGACTGCAGGTGATCGTGGGGGCCGGCCCGGTGGGGACGGCGACGGCGCTGCTGCTCGCCGAGCGGGGCGAGCAGGTCCGGGTGGTGAGCCGGCGCGGTGCGGGGCCCGAACACCCGGGGGTGGAGCGGGTGGTGGCCGACGCCACCGACGTGGACCGGCTGAGCGGGCTGGCCGAGGGCGCCGACGCGCTCTACAACTGCGCCAACCCCGCCTACCACCAGTGGCTCACCGACTGGCCCCCGCTGGCGGCGGCGCTGCTGGCGGCGGCGGAGCGCAGCGGCGCGGTGCTCGCCACGGCCAACAACCTGTACGGCTACGGGCCGGTCACCGGACCGATGACCGAGCGGACGCCGCTCGCGGCCAGCCACCCGAAGCTGCGGCTGCGGGCCGACATGTGGCGCGATGCGCTCGCCCTGCACGAGGCCGGGCGGATCCGGGCCACCGAGGTCCGCGGCAGCGACTACCTGGAGGCGAACTCGATCATCACGTTCGCCCTGGGCAAGCCGCTGCTGGCAGGCAGGCGGGCGTACGTGCCGTCGGCGCTCGACGTGCCGCACAGCTGGACCTCGATCACCGACGTGGCCCGCACCCTGGTCACCGCGGCTGCCGACCAGCGGGCCTGGGGGCGGGCCTGGCACGTGCCGTCGAACCCGGCGCTGACCGTCCGGGAGCTGGCGCAGCGGTTCACCGAGGTCACCGCGTCGCCCGCGCCGAAGCTGTCCCGGATCCCGTACCCGGTGATGTGGGCGGTGGGCCTGTTCTCGCCGATGGTCCGTGAGCTGCGGACCACCCGGTACCAGTTCGAGCAGCCCTTCGTGCTGGACTCCTCGCTGACCACCGAGACCTTCGGCATCCGGCCCACTCCGCTGGAGGACGCCCTCGCCGCCGCCGCGGCGACCGTGCGCGGGTGAGGCCGGCCGGGCTCCGGTCCGGCCGGTCGCACCGCCCGGCACCCGCGCCGGCCTACCAGGACTTCGCGACCGCGAGCAGGTGGTTGCGGACCCGCGCCACGTCCGGGTTGCGCGAGCCGCCGAGGCGTTCGACCAGGAAGCCGGTGTTGATCGGCGGGTCCGCCGGGTGGTGCAACAACTCCAGCTGACCGCTCGCCAGTTCGGCGCGGCACAGGTAGCCCGGCAGCACGCTCCAGCCGGTGCCCGCGACCAGCGCGGCCAGCACGCCGCGCAGGTCGGGCACGGTCACCGCCGCCGGGGTCGACAGGCGCCGGTCGAAGACGTGGCGCCAGTACCGGCGGGCGATCGGCAGGTCCTCCGCGTAGCTCACCAGCGGCACCTCGTGCAGGGCGTCCGGCAGCGCGCGGCCGGACAGCCGCCGGGCCCAGGCGGGCGCGGCGACCAGCACGAACTCCTCGTCCACCAGCGGCTCGGAGTGGAAGGTCCGGCCGCGCGGCCGCTGGGTGGCGACGACCAGGTCGTGGTGGCCCGCACGCAGCTCCTCCAGCAGCGGGTCGGTCAGCCCGGTGGCCAGCCGCAGCCGGACCCCGTCGGCCACCAGCGGGGCCAGTGCCGGCAGCAGGACCGCGCAGAGGAACTCCGCCGGACCGGCCAGGTGCACGGGCTGCGCCGCCGGCTGCGGACCGTGGCCCGTGACGGCCGCCAGCTGGTCGAACGGCGCGGCGAGCCGGGCCGCCAGCTCGTCCGCGTGCGGCAGCGGGGTGACCCCGCGCGCCCGCCGCTCGAACAGCTCGCGGCCCAGCCGCTGCTCCAGCGACCGCACCTGCGTGGTCACCGTCGACTGGGACAGGCCCAACTGGTGCGCGGCCGCGGTGAACGAACCGCAGCGGTGCACGGTGAGGAAGGTTCGCAGCAGGTTCAGGTCGAGCGGCGCCGACCCTTCGGGAATCCGATCGCCCATGCAGCGAGCCTACGGGAGGTCGATGGCAGGGAGCCATCGGTCCGTCGATGGCCGGCATCGGAGTGTCCATTGGTCGCATAGCTTGAGCAGGTCTACCTTCGAGATCGTCAAGCGCACGGACCGACACCTACGGAGAGAACCGCCATGGCCAAGAAGATCCTGTTCGTGATGACCGGTGCCGACCACTGGACGCTGAACGACGGCACCCGGCACCCGACCGGCTTCTGGGCCGAGGAGGCGGTGGCCCCCTACGAGGTCTTCACGGCCGCCGGCCACCAGGTCACCGTCGCCACCCCGGGCGGGGTCGTGCCCACCGTGGACCGGGGCAGCCTGGCGCCGGCCGCGAACGGCGGCGAGGAGGCCGCGCGGACGATCGCGCAGACCCTCGCCTCGATCGAGGAGCTGAAGAGCCCGGTGGCGCTGGCGGACGTCGACCTCGACGACTGGGACGCCGTGTTCTACCCGGGCGGCCACGGCCCGATGGAGGACCTGGCCGTCGACGCGACCTCGGGCCGGCTGCTCACCCGGGCCCTGCACGGCGGCAAGCCGCTCGGCGTCGTCTGCCACGCCCCGGCCGCCCTGCTCGCCGCGGTCGAGCCGGACGGCAGCAACTCCTTCGCAGGCCGCGAGGTCACCGCGTTCAGCAACGCCGAGGAGACCCTGGCCGGGCTCGCCGACAAGGCCAAGTGGCTGCTGGAGACCCGGCTGGTCGAGGCGGGCGTCCGGGTCCGGGTCGGCGAGCCGTTCGCCCCGCACGTGGTCGTCGACGGCAGCCTGGTGACCGGTCAGAACCCGGCGTCCTCCGCCCCGCTGGCCGAGGAGCTGCTGAAGATGCTGGGCTGAGGCACCCCGGGCCCCGCCGGGTGACGGCGTGTCACCCGGGTGCGCGGGTCACTCGGCCCGGATGTCAACGGCGTGACAGGAACTGACGGTCCGTCGGGTGCACCCGAGCGCCGAAGGACGACCCGCCGTAGAGTCGCCGCGGGCCCGTGCCGGGG
>NZ_JBHYKG010000277.1:0-11457 GCF_042741245.1 Kitasatospora sp. NPDC058965 | reverse complement strand
CTTTCGCGGCGTCCTCTGCGGGCCGCTCGGTCCTCCGCCGCGTCGGCGGGGAAGACTTCCCCTCGCCCGACGGCGCGGTGCGGACGTCCGGACCACCCCCGCGTCGGCGGGGAAGACTCCGGCAACCACCACCTGACCACGATGTTCGACGGACCACCCCCGCGTCGGCGGGGAAGACGGGTCCGACGCGGTCTCAGTCACGTGGCCGGCCGGACCACCCCCGCGTCGGCGGGGAAGACGCGTCCACGTCGTCGACGCCGAACGCGAAGTACGGACCACCCCCGCGTCGGCGGGGAAGACGTCCAGGTCACCGGGCTCCCGCGCGGCGTCGCCGGACCACCCCCGCGTCGGCGGGGAAGACTACGAAGGCCATGCCCTGGTGGTACGAGCCGTCGGACCACCCCCGCGTCGGCGGGGAAGACGGGGGGCACTCCGTGCGGAGCACGGAGGCCGGCGGACCACCCCCGCGTCGGCGGGGAAGACTTCGCCTCGATCGGGTCGCCACCGACCAGCCGCGGACCACCCCCGCGTCGGCGGGGAAGACACTTTGTGACCTGCGGGTTAGCGGTGGCTTTGCTTGTTCTTTGCAGTGGGCGAGGCCTGCTGACTGGCGTTCATAGCGTCACCGTACCGGCTGGAGTGGGCAGGATGTCGGGGGCGTGTGGTCAGCTGGGGTCTGGAGGTGGCGCGATGATGGGGCGGCACGAGGCACCGGACGAGACGGCGTGGGCGAAGGAACGGGGGCTCGACCCGGGGTATCCGCTGTACCCGCTGGTGCGCCACTTGCTCGATGCGGCTGCGATGGCCTGGTACTTGTGGGATCACTATCTGTCGGACAATCAGCAAAAGGTAATCGCTGACGGGTTCGGCTTAGGCGACGATCCCAGTGAGGCCCGTTCGTTAGTGGCGTTGTGTGCCGGACTCCATGACATCGGAAAGCTTTCGGGCTTCCAACTGTGCACCGCCCGCGGTCGGCAGCAGCTGAGCGTAGGCCTGTCCAGGGACTTGGGCAGGATCGGGGAGCAACGGATCTCGCACGATGTTGCAGGTATGGAGTGCATCCCAGCAGTGCTCCAGGCCCTCGGGTTCGACGCAGAGGACGAGAACGAGCTCGTAGAGCGTGTAGCGGAGGTCGTCGGCAGCCACCATGGGGTGTCGCACCGATTCGACTGGGCCTACGCGGAGTCCCCGGAATACCAGAAGCAGTTCGGCGGCGACACGTACGCTCGGCAGCGCGTGGCGCACGCCTCGGTAGTGTACGAGTTGGTTGGTTCGCCGCCCCAGCCGGAGAAGTTCACGGCGCCCGCAGCCGTGCTCATCACGGGGATGGTGGTTCTGGCCGACTGGCTGGTCAGCCAGGAGGACTACTTGCGACGTCGACAGCGGAAGCTCGACGCATCCTTGGACGCGCACTTTGCAAGGTCGCTCGCTGACGCGGCGGACCTGGCACGCGAAGCAGGGCTGCTCACAGTCGAGTTGACGCGGAAGGGCTTCGCCGAGTCCTACGACATCACTGGTGGACCAAACCCACTCCAACGGTCCGTTATGACCGAGCTCTCGGCGGTCGTGAAAGAGGGTCGCGCAGGGATTCTGTTGGTGACGGCCGCCCCGGGCGACGGTAAGAGCGAGACAGCACTGGAAGCCGAGCGGGTGATGTCAGCCGCCTGCGGGACGCGCGGGTTCGCATTTCTCCTGCCGACGATGGCTACCAGCGACCAGATGCACAGCAGGGTGGCCAGCGTCTTGGCTCGTCTAGGCGGCGGCGCGGGCGGCGGATTGGCATTGACGCACAGTATGGCCTGGCTGAGCGCTGCCTACGCTGACGAGGATCTCGCAGACAATGCGCGGAGGCTTGTGGGCGGCGACGAGCGATCGCAGGCGCGGGGGCGCCGTGGTCCGACGCCTGATCAGAGCGCGATGCGGCCGCCCCAGTGGCTCCGCCAGGGGAAGCGCTCGCTGCTGACGCAGTTCGCGGTCGGGACGGTGGACCAAGCGCTGATGGCGGTGCTGCCGGTCCGGCACAATGCCCTTCGCTTGCTGGCGTTGTCCGGCAAGACCTTCATCATCGACGAGGCGCACGCCTACGACCCATACATGCAAGTCCTGTTGGGGCGACTGCTGAACTGGCTCGGAGCGTACGGCGTGCCGGTGGTCCTGCTGTCGGCAACGCTGCCGGTATCGGTGAGCGACCGGTTGATCAAGGAGTACCTGCGAGGGGCCGGGCAGAACTGGGAGCAGCTCAGGAAGCAGTCGTTCAGGGCGCCGTACCCGGGCTGGCTCTATGTGGATGCCAAGACAGGCACCCGAACACCGATCTCCGATCAGATGCACGAGCAGCAGGCGAGCGAACGCCGGATGACGCTGACGGTGCAAGTTGAGGCGGTCCGCCATAGTGCCGGGGCGGGCAAGTCAGCGCGGCTGGCAGTGATCGAACAGTTGCTGGAGCCACTCTGGGTGGATGGCGGTAGCGCCCTGGTGGTCTGCAATACGGTTGCCGATGCCCAGGAGACCTATACCTGGCTGCGTGACCGCTACGCGCAACAACCTGATGGCGGGGAGGACATCCAGCTGCTGCACGCCCGGTTCCCGGCCGATGTGCGCGAGCGGCGTACCAGAGAGGTCACTGAGGGGATGGGGCGCAAGGGTGCTCGGCCGCCGCGGCGGATCATCGTGGCGACCCAGGTCGTCGAACAGTCCCTCGACCTTGACGCAGACCTGGTGATCAGTGATCTGGCTCCGCTGGCCCTGCTGCTGCAGCGGGCGGGGCGCTGCTGGCGGCACGAGGGTTGGTGGGCCGCACACGGCCGCCCTAGTGGTCGAGACCGGCCGAAGTGGGCGTCGGAGAGCGGACCCAGATTGGTTGTTCTTGATCCTCTGCAGCCGGGTGGTGCGTTGCCCGAGCAATGGAAGAGCGTCTACGCCCCGTTCCTCTTGATCGAGACATCGAAGCTCCTGGCCGAACGCGGTGAGGTTCCCCTGGAGATCCCCGGAGATGTTCAAGAGCTCGTCGAGCGGGTGCACGGCGACGTCGGGGACCGCTTCGACTGGGACGAACCGGCGAAGTCGTCGGTGTGGACGGCCTACCTCGGCGAGACCTTGGCCCAACAGGGCATTGCGGGCGCGGTGGCGATCCCGCGGGCTCAGGGAAAGGGTGCTCTGGACAGTCTGAACGCACTGCACCACCTTGGGCCGACGGACGAGCTGGAGGCCGCGACGCGTCTGGGCGCCGACTCCGTTCGACTGCTCTGCGTCTACCAGCAGGAGAACGGCACCGTCACACTCGACCTGGACGGCAATGAGGGGCTACCCGAGCCTGAAGGCGCTGACGATCGGATCCCGGTCGACCGGATCCGCGCTGTCATGGAGCGCACGATCCCGGTGAGAGCCGAATGGTTCAGGGGCGAGGAGGACGCGCACCGCCGTCCGGAGGTATGGGCCGACCATGCGCTTCTCGGCGAGCTGCTGGTCCTTCGCCAGCCGGTTCGCGACGGAGAGGTGGTACCAGTGCAGGTTCGCGGCAAGAGCCTCTTCCTTGACGACGCACTGGGCCTGGTTCGGCGTTGAAGGGTCGGGGCTCAGCCGCCATGCTGGCTGAGCCCCACACTCCCGCATCGGCGGGCAGCTCAAAGGCGTGCCGAGGCACACCTCATCATCTCGCGGTACACCCTCGCATCGGCGAGGAGGGGTGGAGTGCTCCTTGGACCGTTGTCAGCCCTCTGCGGGCAGCCGGCTCAGGCGGCGCGAATCACACCTCACTCAGACGCCGGAATGCATCGGCCACGGCCAGGAGCACCGTGCCACAAGTGGCGCTGACCTTCTGCGACGGCTTGAGGATCAAGACGGCGAGAACAACGACAGCCAGCGCGGTGACAGTTGGAAGAGCGTGAACCACTCGGACTCCTTCTGGTTGTGCGACTTGATCTGCCGATGAGCGGGTGCTCCGCGGCAGCCGGAACGGTGATGCTGCAACGGCACTGATGGTGGCAGGGACGGGAGGAGTCGACCAGGGCCGACACGCCATCGATCCACCTCATCTTCTCTCTTCTGCAAGGCATCTGACGAATATTCAGAAAAGAAGATTTCCAGCGCTCGCCCCTGGTTGTCGGTAGGGTCTGGTTTCCTGGCTTACGCACTGCAACCGATCGGCAGCGGTGCGGCATATCGTGCTGGGCAAGTGAGACCTAGAGGTGCGATGAGCAGCGGGTTCGATCTGCGGGACGAGCCGTGGATCCCGGTACGTCTGGCTGGCTCCCAGTTGCGAGTGGGATTGCGGAGGCTGTTCCAGCAGGCCCACGAGATCGAGGACTTGGAGTTGCCAGTGCCGGCCGCGGCTTCGGCGCTGCTGCGAGTGCTGGCGGCCCTAACGGCGCGCATTGGCCAGCACGACGGAGTTCCACTGGGCGACCAGTCGCTGACGGAGATGTCATCGCGGGAGTGGGGGCGCCACCGGGACCGGGTCTTGGGGGAGCAGCAGTTCGATCCAGCGGCCGTGGACGCCTACTTCGACGCCAGTGGCTGGCAAGGCAGGTTCGACCTATTTGATGATCAGAGGCCCTTCCTGCAGGATCCGAGGCTCCGCGTTGAGTGCGTCGACGCGCAAGGCCGGCCCAACCCGTCCGGGGTCAACAAGCTGGTCCTGGGCCGCCCGACCGGAGTGAACGGGGCCGTCCTGTTCGGGCACTTCACCGATACCGCGCCGGTTCCGGTGCCGGCGGCGGAGGCGGCCTGGCACCTTCTCGCCCAGCTGTACTACGGGCCGTCGGGTCAGTGCACGCCGCGGCGAATCACGGCAGACAAGCCAGGCAACGGGGACGCCGGTCCGCTGCGCAAGACTGTCTCCTTCCATCCCTGGGCCCCACGGCTGTTCACAACGCTAGTACTAGGAGTGCCGGCGCCCGGCGACGAGCCGGACGCCGACCGACCCGACCTCTGCCCCTGGGAAGAAGAACAGCTCCCGGACCCGCTCGGCCCGCTGGCCCCGCCGACCTGGCCCACCCGTCTGCTGACCGGACGCTTCCGGCACGCAGTTCTCCTCGTGCCCTCTGCGGACCGCCGGACGGTCACCGACGCGTACGTGACATGGTCCACCCATCAGCCGCCCTCCGCTGCAGCGGACCCGTACGTGATCCGCGACATGCCCAGGAAGGGCGACACTCCTTTTGCCCGTCCGGCTGACGGCCGTCGCGCCCTCTGGCGAGACCTGGATGCCCTGCTGCTGCGCACCGGTGACCGCCAGGCTCAGCGTCCGAGAATCCTCGACAGCCTGCCCTCCCGATTGAGGCAGGAGCTGCGGGTTCGTGCCTACGGATTCGACCAGGACGGGCAGCAGCGCGACAACGGCTGGTACGAGGCCACGACGCCGCCGGTACTGCGCTGGCAGCGAGAAGTGCATCCGGAGATGGCCTATTACGTCGACCGGTGCCACCAGTTCGCTGAGCAGGTCGGTGACCGCCTCGACTTCGCGGCGCGTCTGGCCTGGAGGCTGACCACGGAACCGCCGAAGGATCCAGCCGCGAAGGTGAAGCTCGATCGGAAGAAGCCGGGCCCATGGCGCGATGTGGCGATGCGTCACTTCTGGCCTGAGGCCGAGCGGGTGTTCTGGCAGTTGGTCACACCCGAGCAGTGTGACGCTTCACCGGAGCGACCGTTCGTGTCGGCGGCGCTCGACGCACTCGACGGCGCGATCGGGACCGCCGCCCGTGCCGACGTCCGGGTGGCGCGGGCCCGTTCCCGGGCTCGCGCCGCGCTCTTTGCGCTGCTGCCCTCAACGGCTGAGCAGTGACCTGGCCGTCATCCCCAGAGAGCCCCCAGGAGTCTTGCAGATATGACCGCCCTGCCCGCGTCGGCAAAGGCCGTACGCTCCGACCCAGCCCAGCCCGACTCGGACGACAGGTTCATTCGGTACGTCCTTGAGCGGTGCAGCCAAAGCAATGCTGCGCGGGCTGACCTGCGTAGTGGTCTGGGACGCCCCATGGCGGAATGCCGTCGTATGGACCCGCACCTGGCCTGGCGGCTCTCGGAGGGCATGGCAGACGAGGTCCGGTCCGCCAGGTATCAGGTGGCGGCGCTGATCGCTGCTCAACCACGCCGAGACCGTCGCCTGGTGCAGAGCGGAAGTTCGGACAGACTGCCACTGCTCAACCAGCGCCCGAACCTGGGCGCTTCCCTCGCGCATGGGGTGAGAGAAGGCGTGTTCAAGGCTGGTTCCGCCGAGGCGGAACTCCTGTGGATGGCTCGCCAGAGCCTGGACTCGCTGCGGCTCCGACTGCCTTCACTGGTGATGCCCCTGCTTGCCAAGGACGTCAACATCGACTGGGCGGTCCTGCTGGGTGACCTGAAGAAGTGGGATCGCGCGAGCAGCCACGCCGGTACCGAGTGGATTCGCAGCTTCCACCAAGTGCAGGCCCGCGATGCCGATGCCGAGAACTGGCCGTGCGATCGCGGACCGGAGCAGTTCGTGCAGCGAGTGCTGGATCTGTGCAACCGGGACAAGGGGGCGCGGGCCGACCTGCGGCGGGGTCGGGGCCTACCGGTGGCTCGCTGTCTCGATCTGCATCGCCACCTGGTGCCGCTGCTGCCCGATCAACAGCATTCCGACGACCTGCGCGCCCACTACGCCGTTGCCGCACTGATCGCCGACCGGCCGCCGTCGGCTCGTAAGCCTGCCGAGGCCGGGGCCGAGCTCGATCAGCAGCGAAGCGACCTTGGGGTGTCCTTGGCCCATGCGGCCAACAAGAAGGTCCTCAGCCCCGCCAGCGTCGAGCAGGACCTGCATCTGATCGCTCGACAGAGCGGGGACGCGTTCCACACCCGGCTGCCGGGGCTCGCCACGTTGTTGCTGTCCAAGGGCGTGACGATCGACTGGGCCCACCTCATCGACGACTTGGCCTGGTGGAACCGGGATCGGGACCGGATCGCGACCCGCTGGCTGGACAACTACTTCGCCACCCTGCGCGCACACGACGACCGCAACAGCATGCAAGGAGACAACAACTGATGTCGATGTTCCTGGACTTGAGTGCCATCCAGTCCGTTCCCGTGGCCAACCTGAACCGCGACGACCTCGGCTCGCCGAAGACGGTCCGCTACGGCAACGCCACGCGCATCCGGGTATCGAGCCAGTCCTGGAAGCGCGTGATCCGCACCGGCGTCGAGGACGACCTCGGGGAGAAGGCGGCCCGCACCCGGCTGGTTCCCCTCAAGGTCAAGGCCGCTCTGGAGAAGGCAGGATGGCCTGCCGATCTGGCAGATTTCGCCGGCCGGCAGGTCGCGGCCAGTGCGGGTAAGAAGGGACTGGGCGTCGAGAACGCCGGTCACACATCGGTCCTCCTCTTCCTGCCGGAGGCCGGAGTCGAGGACCTGGTCGCGGTCTGTGAAGAACACCGCCCCGCATTGGAGAAGGCGCAGGGAGCGGCCAAGCCAGGACAAGTCCTGCCCAATGCCAAGGTCGAGGAGATCCTCAAGCGGCGTACCGCGTCGATCAGCCTGCTTGGACGGATGCTCGCCGAGCTGCCGGGGGCCAACGTCGACGGGGCGGCCGGGGTCGCGCACGCGTTCACCACTCATGCCAGTGAGCCGCAGCGCGACTACTTCACTGCAGTCGACGACTGGCTCGGCGAAGCCGAGACCGGCAGCGGCCACCTGAACACCAGCGAGTTCAGTTCCGGCGTCTTCTACCGATACGCCACGGTCAACATCACCGACCTGCTGAGGAACCTGGAAGGCGACAAGGACGCGGCCCGCACCGTTCTGGCCTCCTTCACCGAGCAGTTCCTCCTGTCGCTGCCACAGGCGAAGAAGAACAGCACCGCCCCGCACACCCTGCCCGACCTCGCATACCTCGCTGTGCGCAATAAGCGGCCGATCTCGCTGGCCGCAGCCTTCGAGACTCCGGTGCGAGCAGACACGAGCGGAGGCTTCTCCGGGCCCTCGCGCACGGCACTTGCCGACTACGCGAAGGCCATCAACCGCCTTACCGGAAACCGCGACCGGACGTTCCACGGCTACACGGCGATCACAGAAGAGCCGTTCGTCGGACTCGGAACGTGCCACGAGTCGCTGTACGACCTCGCCGACGCCGCTCTCGCCGCTGCCCTGCCCCAGAAGGAACAGTCGGCGTGACCGGATTCCTGCTCCGACTCGCCGGACCGATGCAGTCCTGGGGTGAACGCTCGCCGTTCAACGCCCAGCGCGACAGCGCCCCGTTTCCCACCCGATCCGGGCTGATCGGAATGTTCGCAGCAGCTGAAGGACTGCCCCGTGGAGCGGACTTGGGCTGCTATCGTCAGCTGGAGTTCACGGTTCGCATCGACCGGCCCGGAGTGGAGCTGGTCGACTACCACACCGCCGGCGGAGGCCGCCCCAAGCACCTGACCGCCGCGACCAGCGCCGGCGACCACAAGGGCGAGGCCGTCGTCACCCGGCGAACCTATCTGGCTGATGCCGTCTTCGTCGTCGCCGTCAGCGGGCCCGAACCTGACATCACGCGTATCGCCGCTGCACTTCAACGCCCCTACTGGGCGCCGTACCTGGGGCGACGCTCGTGTGTGCCCGACGAGCCTCTCCTGCTTCGGGCCCACGTCGAGGATCCGGTCGACGAACTGCGCCGGCGAGTGCCGCTCTCCGTCAACAAGCCCCGCCATCGCCGTGGCCAGCCAGTACCCGAGACGATGCCCGTGGACTTCCTGTGGGAGTCCCGACAAGGTCAACCGACACCGGGGGAAGTCATCGTGAGCATCAATGACAACCCGAACAGCTTCGCGCAGCATGGCCGCGGCTACAGCAAACGGCAGATCACCCGCACCGAGGAGCAGTTGCCTACCGGCCTGGCTACGGAAGACGACTCGGCCCCCCTCTACCAGCGCCTGATTGCCTACGCCCAGAACCAGGAGGCCACCGCGTGACACCCGGTGCGACCCTTGCCCGAATCCGCCTCAACACCGCGAGTCGCGAAGTCCAACGCGACCTGCGCGACGCCACCCAACTCCACAGGACGCTCATGCGCTTGGTCCCCGACGACCTCGGTGCAACCCCTCGCCACGACACCGGCCTCCTCTACCGAGTCGAGCAGAACGCCCGTGATACCACCATCCTGGTCCAGGCAACCTGCCAACTGGCACCCGAGCGCCTTTCTAATAGTTACGGCCAGGTCGACATCAAGGACCTCGAACCCATGCTCCGCGCGATGCGTGCCAACCTGGCAGTTCGGTACCGGATCGTACTCAACCCGGTCAAGCGTGAACGGCTGCCCCTGGACAAGAAGAACCAGCGCGGAAAGGTGATCCCGCTCAGCGGAGCGGAGGCTGACCAATGGTGGGCTCGTCGCGCCACTGAGGCCGGGCTCCATTTGCGCACACTCCAAGCCACCCCGCTCAACTCGCCTATGCCGCGGCGCGAGGCCCCGCGGATCAGACACAGTCTCATCCGCTACGACGGCACCGCGACGGTCACCGACCCGAAGATGCTGACCCTCTCGCTACTTGCCGGCATCGGCCGCGCCAAGTCGTACGGCGCCGGACTGCTCAGCCTGGCACCCGCGCACGTTTCATGAGCCGGCGAAGCGACCCCGCCTCGGCGCGGTTGGCCCGACCTACGCTCGCCATGCTGCCCAAGATCGCTGACTCGTTGTCCTTTCTCTACCTGGACATCGTCCGCGTCGTGCAGGACGACACCGGCGTATGCGCTCAGATCGCTACAGCACAGGGCACGGACGTGGTCTATCTGCCGACGGCCTCGCTCTCCTGCGTACTCCTGGGACCCGGGACGTCGATCACCGCACCCGCACTGAGCACTCTGGCCCGGCACGGCACCACCGTCGTGTGCGTCGGAGCGGGAGGAGTGCGAGCCTACGCCGGTATCCTCCCGGACTCCCTTACCACTGCCTGGCTTGAGGCCCAGGTACACGCGTGGGCAGACGAAGGCCGTCGCCTCGACGTCGCCAGCCGCATGTACGAGAGGCGCTTCGGGACGGAGGTGCCCGACGGTACTACCCTGCAGCAACTACGCGGCCTCGAAGGCCAGCGCATGAAAGCGCTGTACAAGATCCTCGCTGACCAGCACGGCATCGGCCGTTTCCGCCGAATCTACGATCCGAGGCAGTGGCACGCCCAAGACCCAGTCAACCTCGCCCTGTCGGCAGCGAACACCAGCCTCTACGGCATCGTGCACGCCGCCGTGCTGGCGATGGGCTGCTCACCCGCGCTCGGCTTCGTCCACACCGGAAAGCAGCACTCCTTCGTCTACGACGTCGCGGACCTGTACAAGGCCCAGACCACGATTCCGCTGGCCTTCGCCTTGCACGACAGTCCGCAACCGGAACAGGACGCCCGACGGCGACTGCGTGACGAACTACGACTCATCAAGTTGCTGCCGCGAATTGTGCGGGATGTACAAGGGCTCCTCACCCCAGACCTAGACTCCGCCGAGCAAGACGAGCGCAGAGACATTCCCCTCGTCAACCTCTGGGACCCGGAGGCCGGCCCTCTTCCTGCCGGTACCAACTACGGCAACCGGGGCTGACGTGCCCTCGATGACCGTACTTGCCACCACCGCCGTACCTCCGTCCCTGCGGGGCGCCCTGAGCCGCTGGACTGTCGAGGTTGTCCCGGGCATCTTCGTCGGCACTCTCTCCGCTCGTGTTCGCGATGAACTCTGGTCAGCAGTTACCGCGGTCGTCGGCGAAGGCGCCGCGGTCCTGATCCACCCTGCCCCCACAGAACAAGGATTCGCGCTCCGCACCGCCGGCAGCAGACGCCGCGTGCCCGTGGACTTCGATGGCCTGACCCTCATCCGGATGGCTGCCCCTCAAGCGCCGAACATGCTGGCAAAGAACGAGCAAAGGCCTCGCTGAGCCGCAGGTCACGAAGTGTGCTCCCCGCCGACGCGGGGGTGGTCCGCATTTCGTAGAATCCGAGATTGTGCACCGATTGTGCTCCCCGCCGACGCGGGGGTGGTCCGCGTCCCGCGCCGCCTCGCGCCCGTCCCCGGGCGTGCTCCCCGCCGACGCGGGGGTGGTCCGGCCGACCGCCTCGGCGGTCTGGCGCAGCGCCTGTGCTCCCCGCCGACGCGGGGGTGGTCCGGCAACCGGCAACGACGACCTCGGCCAGCTCCTGTGCTCCCCGCCGACGCGGGGGTGGTCCGTCTCCGACGCCCTCGACATCGCCCAGGCAAGCGTGCTCCCCGCCGACGCGGGGGGTGGTCCGGCTCGGTGAGGGGCGGCAGGAACCGGGTCGCGGTGCTCCCCGCCGACGCGGGGGTGGTCCGGCCCCGCCATGACCACCGCCCTGCAGCCCACCGTGCTCCCCGCCGACGCGGGGGTGGTCCGGCGCGGCCGACCGCGGCCGAGCGCCCGGCCGCGTGCTCCCCGCCGACGCGGGGGTGGTCCGAACCGGCAGTGCATCAAGTGTCCCCGGTCCGTGTGCTCCCCGCCGACGCGGGGGTGGTCCGCGCGGGGCGAGC
>NZ_JBHYKG010000276.1:0-11556 GCF_042741245.1 Kitasatospora sp. NPDC058965 | reverse complement strand
CCGTGGACCCGGCCCGGCTGGCCGACCCCCAGGTGCCGCTCGCCGAGGTCTGACGGGGCGGCGGGGTGCCGGGGCGGCCCGGCACCCCGCCGGGGCTCAGTTGGCGTCGTCGTCCGGGTCGGCGGCGGCCGGGGCACTGGCCGCGCCGGCCCCCAGGCCCAGCTTGGCCTCGGCGGTGGTCCAGTCGGTCGCGATCGCCTGCTGGGCGGCCGCCAGGGTGGTCTGGCCCTTGCAGATCGCGGTGTGCAGGTGCGTCTCGACCGAGTCCTTGGGGTTGTTCGGCCCCTTGCCGGGCACGTGGTTCGGGGACGGCGGCTCGACCCAGAGGTTGCGCGGGTCGTTCGGGTCACCGCCGAGCTGCAGGCTGATCAGGTGGTCGTACTCGGCGTCGCCCATCGGGCCGGTGTAGCCGTACGACTTGGCGTTCTCCGCCTTCTCCTTGCCGGTCACGTTCACCGGCGGCCGGATGCCCGAGGTGTAGCCGCCGGTCTTGCAGATGGTGTCCTTGAGGTTGGCCTGGGTGACCGCCGGGCTGGTGGCGCCGGGGGTGCAGGCCAGGTCCGGCAGCGGCTGCTTGTCGGCGGTGTACCGGTAGTGGCAGCTGCCCGGCGCGGGCTGGGTGGCGGCGTTGTAGCTGTTCTGCGGCCCGGCGCCGACCGGGATCTGGTGCGCCCCCTGCCCCGCTCCGGCGCTGTTGCCCGCCGCGGGCGGTGCCTGGTCGGCCCCCTTGTTCGATCCGCTGTGGCTCGGCCCGCAGGCGGTCAGCCCGCTCCACAGGACGACTATCGCGGCCGCGGCCGCCAGACGGCGACTGGTGGACATCACCAGGTGGTCCCTTCACTCGTGCTGACGGCCCGGCAACTGCCGGGCCGTCCGAGCGGGATTCTCCCAGTCCGTCCACCGATCGGCCGAACGCCCCACCGGGCGCGCCGCCCGATCGGGTGACCGCACCGCCGTTCCGCTGCGCGAACGCCCCTGGTCAGCCGGTCTGCCAGGTCACGCTCGGCGGGTTGGTGCTCTGCAGCGGGTCGCTGTTGCGGCAGTAGGCGTTGGAGGTGCTGTTGGCGGCGACCAGCGGGCCGTCCACCGTGTACGGCACACCGTTGCCGACGCAGGTGATGACCACCTGGAACAGGTAGCCGTTCCAGTTGCCGTCGGCGCTCGGGCAGGAGATCGTGCCGCTGTCCCAGGTCCAGTACCGCTGGCACACGGGCATCGCCGCGGCCGGCGCCGCCGTCGCGAGCTGGGTGATCCCCGCGCCGGACACGGCCAGGGCGGCGGCCGCCAGACCCACCAGTTTGCTGCGGATGGCCATCGTCGACTCCCGTCATGAGCTGAGGTGAATCAGATGGCCAACACCATGCCACTGTGGCTGACACCAGGTCAACGGATCGGGCCGGTCCGCTCCCACCCCGTCAACTCCACGGTCAGAGTCGCCAGTTCGCCCGCCGGCGGGCCGTGCGCCAGGCCGGACCGGCAGCGGCCAGGGCTGCCGCGCCCGCCGACTCCTCCCGGGCGAACAGCCGCCCCAGGCCGAAGGTGTCCTGGCCGGCCGCCCTGGCGCGGTCGGTCAGGTGCAGCACCAACCGGCGGGCCACCACCGCGTCCTGGTAGTCGCCGAGCGCCTCCTGCACCGGGCGCAGCTGCCGGGCCGCCCGGTCCGCCCCCGCCAGCTCCGCCAGGTAGCGGGCCCGTTTGGCCGCCTTCCGGGCCGCGTGCAGCGCCTCGTCCCGCTCCGCCCCGGCCGGCATCGCCAGCGCGGTCAGCAGCCGCTGTCCGGTGCGCCGCCGCTCGGCGCGCAGCAGCCGAGCCAGCTCACGGCGCCCGCGCCGGGCCCGGCCGCGCAGCGGCGGCCGGTCGGCCAGCCGCTCCACCGCCTCCAGCAGCGCGAAGTACCGCTCGCTGTCCAGCAGTTCGCGGACCATCGCGTACGCCTCGGCGTACCGGTCGTCGAACCAGTCGTGCACCGCGGGCTCGACCGAGAGCCGCTCCCCCATCGTCTCGGCGTCCCGGGCCGTCCCCAGCACCCCGCCCAGCCAGTGCAGCTCCGCCGCCACCGGGGCCGTCTCGGCCTCCCGCAGCCAGCGCCGGCAGCCGGTCAGCGCGCTGCGCAACCGCCGCGCGCAGACCCGCATCCGGTGCACCGAGTCCGCCTCCTCGCGGCGCACCGCGCCGTCCAGCGCGAACAGTTCGGCGCTCCGGTCCCGCAGGTACCGGGTCAGCGCCGCGCCCGCGCTGCGCGGGTGCGCCACCGCGTGCCCGGTCCGCGCGGCCGGCACCTCGGTCAGCCCCTGCGCGCGCAGCCGCTGGTCCAGCGCGGTCAGCAGCCGGGGCCGCCCGGCGGCCAGCCGCACCTCGGTGCGCGACCAGCCGGCGATCCGCCCGGGTCCGGTGAGGCTCTCGGCCTGCGTGGTGCCCCGGTCCAGCTCGGCCAGCGTGTTCCCGTCCCGGTCCAGCAGCAGCGAGCGCTCGGTCCTGGTGGCCAGCCGCAGCACCGGCTGCAGCGGCCGGCCGCCCACGTACGCCCGCACCCGCTGCACCAGCTCCGCCGGCGGCTCGGCGCCCGCCGTGCCCGCCGCGTGCTCGACGCCCCCGGGCACGGTCAGCGTCCAGCCGCCGTCGACCCCCTGCTCCAGTGCGCCGCCGTGGGCGAGCAGCCGCAGGTCCCGGGTGTCCCAGCGGACCCGGACCGTCTCGCTGCTCCCGCCGCCCGCGACCCGGTCCACCCGCGCCAGTCCGCGCGGCCGCACGGGCTCGCTGGGCAGGCCCTGGTACGTCCGCGCCCGGGAAGCCCGCACGATCGCCATGCCTCCCAGCTTCCCGCCTGCGGCGGTCGGACGCATCCGCCCGGCTGCGGTCAGCCCACCCCGCCGGAGGCCAGGAACCGCTCCACCGGCAGCGTCGCCGCACCCCTGGCCACCGCGTCCGGGCCCAGCTCGCCCAGCACGATCCGGGCCTTGTCGAACGGGTGGCGCAGCGCGTGCCGGCCGGCCGCCCCGCGGATCGCCGGCAGGATCTGCACGCCGAGCAGCCGCCCGGCCCAGCCGCCGAGCACGATCAGCTCCGGGTTGACCAGGTTGATCAGGTTGCCGAGCCCGATGCCCAGGTACTCGCCCGCCTCGGCCAGCAGCTTCGCCGCCGGGCCGTCCTCCGCGGCCGCCGCCGCGAGCAGCGCGGCCAGCGCCTCCTCCTCGCCCAGCTCCGCCGCGACCCCGCCGAGCTCGCGATACCGCTCGACCAGCGCGGTGGCCCCGACGTACGCCTCCAGGCAGCCCAGCGCGCCGCACCGGCAGCGCCGCCCGCCCGCCTGCACGGTGGTGTGCCCCCACTCGCCCGCACTGCCGCCGACGCCCCGGTACGGTGCGCCGTCCAGCACCAGCGAGGCGCCGATGCCCGAGCCGAGCAGGGCGATCACGGCGGTCCGCGCGCCGCGCCCGGCGCCGAACCAGAGCTCGGCCTGGCCCATCGTGGTGGCGCCGTTGTCGATCAGCACCGGCAGGTCGGTCAGCTCGCCGATCAGCTCGGCCAGCGGCACCCCGCGCCAGCCGGTGGTCTGGCCGTGCACCAGGGTCCGGCCGGCCGGGTCCGCCCCGTGCTCGACCACGCCCGGCACGCCGACCCCGATGCCGAGCACCGGCGCGGCGGCCTGCGCCAGCACCGTGCGCAGCCCCTGGTCCAGGGCGGCCAGCGCGACCTCGGGATCGTGCCGCCCCTCCGTCAGCACCGTCTCCACCCGGGCCCGTTCGTTCAGGTCGAGGTCGTACAGCTCGACCCGGACCCGGGTCTCGCCGATCTCCACCCCGATCACCTGACGGGCGCCCGGGTCGACCTTGAGCAGCACCTTGGGCCGCCCGCCCTCCGAACCCAGCGTGCCGGCCTCGACCAGCAGTCCGTCCTCGATCAGCTCGCCGGTCACGGTGCTGACCGCGCCGGGGCTGAGCCGGGTGGACTGGATCAAGTCCTGGCGGGCCAGGGGCCCGTGGAACCAGAGCCGGCGCAACAGCACGGCGCGGTTGCCGCGTCGCAGGTCGCGGACGGTCTGCGGCGGCTGCGCGGCCATCGGGCGCCGCCTCCTTCCGGGTCGTGGGCGCGGCGCCTGATCGGCCGCCCCCGTGCGGTCCGGCAAGTCTGCCGGACCGGCGGGCCTGCGCGCACCCTTGACGCCGAGCTTGCGGTCTCAGTTTAATCACGACGCAAAGAAAGCCGGAGTCCCCCAGGTGCCCCTCCTCCGGCCGCTCCCTGCCTCAACTCCCGTTCCCACACGAGAAGGCAGCACTCCACCATGCATTCCACCACCCCCACCCGGAGCCGGGCCCTCGCCCTGCTCGGCGCGGCCGCGCTCGCCCTCGGCGGGCTGCTCGGCCTGCCCGGCCACGCCACCGCGGCCGGCGGCCAGGTCAACGTCTGGCTGACCACCACCACCGACTCCGGCGGCCGTGCCGTCAGCCGCGGCCTGCAGCAGCAGGCCCCGGTCACGCTGACCGCCGGCAGCGGCACCGGCGACCAGACCATCACCGTGAACGAGTCCACCCGGTACCAGCAGTTCACCGGCGCCGGCGCCTCCTTCACCGACACCGCGGCCTGGCTGATGAACAGCTCCGGCGCGCTCAGCAGCAGCACCCGCGACACCGTGATGCGCAACCTGTTCGACCCGGTCAACGGGATCGGGCTGGACTTCCTGCGCAACCCGATGGGCGCCTCGGACCTGGCCCGGTACAACTACACCTTCGACGACCAGCCGGCCGGCCAGACCGACCCGTCGCTGGCCAACTTCTCCGTCGCGCACGACCTGGCCGACGTGCTCCCGCTGACCAAGCAGGCGCAGTCGCTCAACCCCAACCTCAAGGTCATGGCCACCCCGTGGACCGCGCCGGCCTGGATGAAGGACAGCGGGGCGGTCAGCCAGGGCTGGCTGCAGTCCCAGTACTACGGCGCCTACGCCCAGTACTTCGTCAAGTACCTGCAGGCCTACCAGGCCAACGGCGTGCACGTGGACTACGTGACCGCGCAGAACGAACCGACCTGCTGCGCCGGCTACCCCTCGATGCAGTGGAACGGCTCGGGCCTGCACTACTTCATCGGCACCGACCTGCTGCCCGCCCTGCACGCGGCCGGCCTCAGCACCAAGGTGCTGGCCCTGGACTGGAACTGGGACCAGTACGCCGGCTACGCCCAGCCGACCGTGGACGACGCCGCGATCCGCACCGACCCGCTGTTCGGCGGCATGGCCTGGCACGGCTACGGCGGCGACGTCTCCGAGCAGACCACGGTGCACAACCAGTACCCGACCCTGGACGCCTTCGACACCGAGCACTCCGGCGGCACCTGGATCGCCGACCAGCAGCGCGAGGACATGCTCAACATCATCGACTACACCCGCAACTGGGGTAAGTCGGTGGTCAAGTGGTCGCTCGCGGTGGACCAGAACATGGGCCCGCACAACGGCGGCTGCGGCACCTGCACCGGCCTGGTCACCGTGCACAACGGCGACTCGCGCAGCGGCCAGGTGGACTACACCGTGGAGTACTACGACCTGGGCCAGCTGACCAAGTTCGTCAAGCCCGGGGCCTACCGGATCGACTCCACCGCCAGCACCGCGGTGCCGAACGTCGCCTGGCTCAACCCGGACGGCTCCAAGGCGCTGGTGGCCTACAACGACAGCGGCAGCTCGCAGCACGTGGTGGTCAACTGGGGCGGCCAGTCCTTCGGCTACCAGCTCCCCGCGCACACCTCGGCCACCTTCACCTGGACCGGCACCCCGAGCTCCTCGCCCACCGGCGCGATCGGCGGCTACGGCGGCAAGTGCGTGGACGTGGCCGGCGCCAACTCCGCCAACGGCACCGCCGTCCAGCTCTACGACTGCAACGGCACCGGCGCCCAGCAGTGGACCGTCCAGGGCGACGGCACGCTGCGGGCGCTCGGCAAGTGCCTGGACCTCACCTCCGGCGGCACCGCCAACGGCACCCAGGCCCAGCTGTACGACTGCAACGGCACCGGCGCCCAACAGTGGACCGCCACCGCCTCGCACCAGTTGGTGAACCCGCAGTCCGGGCGCTGCCTGGACGCCACCGGGCCGAGCTCCGCCAACGGCACCCGGCTGCAGATCTGGGACTGCTCCGGTGGGGCCAACCAGGTCTGGAACCTGCCGACCTGATGCATCGTCAGTGAACGGGAGCCCGGTTCCCCGGTGGGGGAACCGGGCTCCTCGCCGGAGCCGGTGGCTCAGCCGGCCAGCGCCTGCAGCCGGTCCAGTGCGCCGTTGAAGTAGTCCTGGTCACCGGGGAAGGTGCCGGAGTCGGCGTACTGCCAGAAGGTCTGGTAGGACCAGCCGTTCGGCAGCGTGCCGGGCGAGCTGCTGTAACGGGCGATCCAGAGCGGGTTGTTGGCGCCGAAGCCGGCGTTGTTGCCGGTGCAGGTGGTCCACCAGTCGGTGGTGGTGTAGATGGTCGGGTAGCGGCCCGTCAGGCTGTGCACCGTGCTGCTGAAGCTCGCGATCCAGCTGACCATCGCGCTCTGGCTCAGGCCGTAGCAGGTCGCGCCGTACGGGTTGTACTCGATGTCCAGCGCGGGCGGCAGGGTCTTGCCGTCGGCCGACCAGCCGCCGCCGTGGCTCACGAAGTAGTTCGCCTGGGTGGCACCGCTGGAGGCGTTGGGCAGCGCGAAGTGGTACGCGCCGCGGATCATGCCGGAGTTGTAGGAGCCGTTGTACTGCTGGGCGAAGTACGGGTTGGTGTAGCCGGTGCCCTCGGTGGCCTTGACGTAGGCGAAGGCGCCGCCGTTGGCCCGGGCCGTGGACCAGTTGACGTTGCCCTGGTAGCTGGACACGTCGAGGCCGCGGGTCTGGGTGACCATCGGCTGGAGGCCGCCCGCGGCGCCGCGGCCCTCGTGCGCCACCACGGTGGAGCCGGCGAAGTCCCGCTCCGGGTGGCTGGGCCGGAAGCCCTGGCCGGCCGCGTCGGCCTGGGCCGGCAGGGCGGTGCCGACGGCGAGCAGCAGGGCCGACAGGGCGGTGGCGGCGAGCGCCGCGGGGCGGACCGTGCGGGCAGTTCGGGCGGTGCTGGCAGGAACGGGCATGGTTGCTCCTTGTGGCCTGGAGAGGGGGGAGTACCACATGCGAGAAACGCGAGTGCCGAGCACGCGTACCAATGATTGGCATGACCGCGCTCGGCGAGCGTAGCCGCCGACTGCCCTGCGCCGCTAGAGAACTGAGGCCCGCTCAGGAGAAAAACGTCCACCAGGACCCGCGTAGACCCGCCCGCGCCACCGCGCGTTCACCCCTCGGCCGAGCCCCGGATCACCCCCGACCGGTCCCCCTCGGCGCGGACACCGCACCCTTCCGGCCGGCCGCCGCTCCCCCTCGGCGCGGACACCGCACCCTTCCGGCCGGCCGCCACTCCCCCTCAGCGCAGCCGTCGGGCCACCTCGCCGAGCGCCTCGGCCACCACCGCGAGCTGCTCGCGGTCCAGCACGTCGATCAGCGCCCCGCGCACCGCCGCCACGTGCCCGGGGGCCGCCGAGCGCAGCGCGGCCGCCCCGTCCTCCGTCAGGTAGGCGAAGACTCCCCGCACGTCACTGGCGCAGGACCGCCGGCCCACCAGGCCCGCCTTCTCCAACTGTGCCACCTGGTAGGTCAGTCCGCTCTTGGAGGTGATCAGCCGCTCGGCCAGCTCGGTCATCCGCATCGAATGGCCCGGCGCGGCCGACAGGTGCACCAGCACCTCGTACTGGGTGTGCGAGAGCCCGGCCTCGTCCTTCAGCTGCTGTTCCAGCCGACGCGCCACCAGATTGCTGGCCGCGAGGAACGCTCGCCAGGCCGCCATCTCCTGCTCGTCCAGCCACCGGGTTTCTGCCATGCTCACCAGCCTAGCGTGGTAGTTCAAATTCGAAGCCAGCACAGACGGAGCCCGTTGCATGGAAATGCGAACTGATGCATAATCTTCCCATGTCCAAGGTCCTCACCTCCCTCCCGGCCGGCGAGCGCGTCGGCATCGCCTTCTCCGGCGGTCTCGACACCTCGGTCGCGGTCGCCTGGATGCGCGACAAGGGTGCCATCCCGTGCACCTACACCGCCAACATCGGCCAGTACGACGAGCCGGACATCGACTCCGTCCCCGGCCGCGCGAAGGCCTACGGGGCCGAGGTCGCGCGCCTGGTGGACTGCCGCGCGGCGCTCGTCGAGGAGGGCCTGGCCGCGCTCACCTGCGGCGCGTTCCACATCCGCTCGGGCGGCCGGTCCTACTTCAACACCACCCCGCTCGGCCGCGCCGTCACCGGCACCCTGCTGGTGCGCGCGATGCTGGAGGACAACGTCCAGATCTGGGGCGACGGCTCGACCTTCAAGGGCAACGACATCGAGCGGTTCTACCGCTACGGCCTGCTGGCCAACCCGCACCTGCGGATCTACAAGCCCTGGCTGGACGCCGACTTCGTCACCGAGCTGGGCGGCCGCAAGGAGATGTCCGAGTGGCTGGTCGCGCACGACCTGCCCTACCGGGACAGCACCGAGAAGGCCTACTCCACCGACGCCAACATCTGGGGCGCCACCCACGAGGCCAAGACCCTGGAGCACCTGGACACCGGCGTCGAGACCGTCGAGCCCATCATGGGCGTGCGGTTCTGGGACCCGTCGGTGGAGATCGCCACCGAGGACGTGACCATCGGCTTCGAGCAGGGCCGCCCGGTGACGATCAACGGCAAGGCCTTCGGCAGTGCGGTCGAACTGGTGATGGAGGCCAACGCGATCGGCGGCCGGCACGGCCTGGGCATGTCCGACCAGATCGAGAACCGGATCATCGAGGCCAAGAGCCGCGGCATCTACGAGGCCCCGGGCATGGCCCTGCTGCACGCCGCCTACGAGCGCCTGGTCAACGCGATCCACAACGAGGACACCGTCGCCCAGTACCACAACGAGGGCCGCCGCCTCGGCCGCCTGATGTACGAGGGCCGCTGGCTGGACCCGCAGGCCCTGATGGTCCGTGAGTCGCTGCAGCGCTGGGTGGGCACCGCGATCACCGGCGAGGTGACGCTGCGGCTGCGCCGCGGCGAGGACTACTCGATCCTCGACACCACCGGCCCGAACTTCAGCTACCACCCGGACAAGCTCTCCATGGAGCGCACCGAGGACGCCGCCTTCGGCCCGGTGGACCGGATCGGCCAGCTGACCATGCGCAACCTGGACATCGCCGACTCGCGGGCCAAGCTGGAGCAGTACGCCGACCTCGGCCTGCTCGGCACCGGCACCCCGGCGGTCGGCGCCGCCCAGGCGGCCGCCACCGGCCTGATCGGCAACCTGCCGCAGGGCGGCGCCCGGGCCATCGCCGCGGGCAGCGGCTCCACCGGCGAGGAGGCGGTGCTGGACCGCGCCGCCATGGAGTCCGGGACCGACTGACCCCGTCCCCGCAAGCCCCCGGCCGACCCGGCGTTCGACTGACGCCGGGTCGGCCGTTTTGTTGTTCCAATTCGAATCAGAGTGTACGGTCGAGATCGACATCTTGATTCAAATTGGAACTACCTGGTCGGACCCACCTGACGAGCGGAGCGCCCCCGATGACTGTGACTGTGATCCCCGAGGCGACGGTCCGTACCCGCGTCCGCGTCCCGCTGCGGTTCGGCGACGGCTACAGCGTGGACTCCGAGCTGGTCACCTTCCACGACCTCGCCGACGGCCAGGAGCACCTCGCGGTGGCCCTCGGCGATCCGGACGGCGCACCGGTCCCGCTGGTCCGGCTCCACTCCGAGTGCCTGACCGGCGACGTCTTCGGCTCCGCCCGCTGCGACTGCGGCCCGCAGCTGCGCGAGGCCGTCGAGCGGATCGCCGAGCACGGCGGCTACCTGCTCTACCTGCGCCAGGAGGGCCGCGGCATCGGCCTCTACAACAAGCTCGACGCCTACGCACTGCAGGACCGGGGCTACGACACCTACGCGGCCAACGCCGCCCTGGGCCTGCCCGAGGACGGCCGCGACTACACCGCCGCCGCCCAGATGCTCACCGCCCTCGGCGCCACTTCGGTCGACCTGCTCTCCAACAACCCGGACAAGGCCGGCCAGCTCCGCGACCTCGGCATCGACGTCCGCGACCGCGTCCCCACCGGCGTCCACACCACCCCCCACAACCTCACCTACCTGCGCACCAAGGTCCGCGGCACCGCCAACCTCCTCGCCCACGACCTCCTCGCCGGCCGGATCGCCTGACCGCTGCGGCGGGCCGGGCGCGCGGGGCCGCCGGTCAGACCTGGACCGGCCGCACCCGGGACGGCGGTGAGCAGCGCGGGGTGGTCGCGCAGACCGTCATCGGCTGCCAGGCGCCGTGCTGGAACACCTGCACGCTCCACAGCACTGGGTAGGACATCCCGCAGATCGTGCAGCGCCGGCCGTGCGCGGGGGCGGCGGGCTGCGCGTACGGGTTGTACGGGGGCGGGGCGGTCGGTGGCAGCGGCGGCGGCACGGCACCGGGGTACGGCTGCAGCGGCACGGCGGCCGGGTACGGCTGCGGCTGCGGCGGCACCGGGACAGGCGGCCGGTACGGGGCGGGCGCGGGACTGAAGCCGGGCACCGCGGCCGGCGCGGGCGGCACCACAGAGGTCGGCGGTGTCGGCGGCAACGGGGGCGTGTCGTGCCAGATCCGCTCGCCCTGGACGGCCGTGCGGAAGTCGTGCTTGCACTTGGCGCAGCTGAGCAGGACCGCCTCGGCCCGCTGGTCCCCGCACGAGGGGCAGAAGGTGACGGGCCGTTCGTCCGCCTCGGTGCTCTCGCAGCGCGAGCAGATGAAGTCCGGTTCCAGCTTGGCCTGGCGGAACACGGTGCTGAAGACCTGGAACGGGTTGGGGTCGCCGTGCCCGCCGGCCACGCCGGACACGCCCAGCACCGACACCAGCATCTTCAGGTTCCGGTTCTTCGTCCGCAGCCGCTTCAGGTCGAGGTTGACGACCTTCTGGTGCTTGCAGTCCCGGCAGGTGCAGAGCGTGCGCACCGGCAGCCGTGAGCGGATCGCCGCCTGCTGGTGCAGGAACTGGAAGGTGAGCCGGTGCTCGTCGGGGATCGCGACGGTCTGGACCCCGTACCCGCCCTGCGGCAGCCCGGTCTCGATCAGCACGGCCAGCTCCAGCGTCTTCGCCCGCAGGGCCTCCGGGAGCGACGGCGCCCCACCGGCGGGCGGCGTCTCCGACCCGATCAGCGCGGGGATCGCCAGCAGTGCGACGACGGCCGGCATCTCCAGCACCGCGGTGCCCGCGTCGGAGACGAACTGGACGTGGCTGATGGAGGCCCACCCCGACGGGCCGCCGCTCCTCGGCTCGCCCGAGAGCCGGCCGGAGAACATCGAGACGGCGCCGGTGACCAGGCGCTGGCCGACGGCGTGGCCGCGCTCCGCGACGTCCGAACTGCGCTTGCTCGACCAGATCTGCGGCGCGGGGAAGTCGACCGGCGCCGGGGCGAGGTCGGCGAGCGTCCGGTCCAGGGCCGCGAGGGTGGACAGGAAGGCCTGGTGGAAGGGCTCCAGCACCCCGACCACCGTGCTGGAGACGGCCCGGTCCGCGAAGTGCACCCGGACCAGGGACT
>NZ_JBHYKG010000275.1:0-11673 GCF_042741245.1 Kitasatospora sp. NPDC058965 | reverse complement strand
CCGCTCCCCACGGCGGCCGCCACCGGCCCACCGCCGCCCTCACCTTCGACGACGGTCCGCACCCGGTCTCGACGCCGCGGCTGCTCGACCTGCTCGTCGCGGCGGGCCACCGGGCCACCTTCTTCGTCTGCGGGGAGCAGGCGGAGCGGTACCCGGACCTGCTCCGCGCACTGCACCGGGCGGGGATGTGGATCGGCAACCACAGCTCCTCGCACGCCCACCTGACCGCACTCGACGGAACGGCCCTGGCCGAGGAGATCGGGCGCACCCAGCGGGTCGTCCGCCGGATCACCGGCACGGCCCCGGTGCTGTTCCGCCCGCCGTACGGCGAGACCGGCCCCGCGGTCCGCGCGGCCGCCGCGGCCGCGGGGCTCACCGAGGTGCTCTGGACCACGGACACCCGTGACTGGGCGGGCGCCGACGCGGACGCCGTCCGCGCGGCCGCGTCCGGGGTGCCGGCCGGCGCGGTGGTGCTGCTGCACGACGGGCCCCCGGCCACGGTCGACGCGCTGCCGGGGATCCTGCGGGACTGGGCCGCCCGGGGCCTGCGCCCGGGGCCGGTGCCCCACCGGGGCGCCGACGGGCCCGGCGGCCGGCAGCACCCCGGCAGCCGGCCGTAGGTCGGCGGTGAGCGGTGAGCGGTGAGCGGTGAGCGGTGAGCCGTGAGCAGTCAGCCGTGAGCAGTCAGCCGTGAGCGGTCAGCAGAAGGTCAGCGGGCAGCCGCGCCGCAGCGAGTGCTCGGCGGCCCGCAGGAACAGGGCGACGTAGAAGGCCGCGTCCAGGTCCTCGGTCCACGGACCGGGCCGCAGCCGCGCCAGCTCGCGGGCCGAGCCCTCGGCGAGCCAGAGCGTCAGGTCCAGGTTGTCGGAGGTGGCCGGCACCTCCGCGGGCAGCTCGATCGCCGTCGCCAACCGCTGCGCCAGCGCGAGCACTTGGGGAGCACCGGCAATCACGGTGCGGTCCTCGTAGGAGGACGGGACCGGCAGCTCGACGGTGTCCGGCAGCGACAGCGGCACCAGCACCGACCAGCCGCCGAACATCTCGAACTCCGCGGGCGTCAGGTGCCGGCGGCACAGCGCCGTGAACCCGTCCATCGCGGGGATCAGCTTCTCCTCGAAGCTCTGCCCGGCGCCGCGGACGAACTCCTCCGGCTCCTCGGGCACCGACGCGTAGGGCGCCGCCCCGCGGCGGACCAGCTCGGCGTCGAGGGCCGCGGCGACCTCGCCCATGCCGTCCTCGGCCGCCGGCCCGAACCACTCCGAGGCGCCGACGCTGACCAGGTATATCCCCATGATCCACACAGTACCGGGCGGCACCGACAGGCTCAGGAGGCGGCCCGCCCGCTGCTCGCCCGCAGCACCAGTTCGGGCGCGACGACGGCCAGCCGGTGCTCCACCGCCTGCGCCCGGCGGCCCGCACCGACCGGGCGGAGCCGCTCCAGCAGCAGCTCGAACCCGCGCCTGCCGAGCTCGCCGAAGTCCTGCCGCACCGTGGTCAGCGGCGGCGTCAGGTACCCGGCCTCGGGGATGTCGTCGAACCCGACCACACTGACGTCCTCCGGCACCCGCCGCCCCTGCTCGTGCAGCGCCCGCAGCAGCCCCAGTGCCATCTGGTCGTTGGCGCAGAACACCGCGGTGACCTCCGGGTCGGCCGCCAGCCGCAGCCCGGCCTCGTACCCCGACCGGGCCGACCAGTCGCCCGGCAGGCTCGCCGGCACCGCGCGGCCCTGCTCGGTGAGCACCGCGCGCCAGCCGGTCTCCCGGGCCACCGCCTCCAGCCAGTCGCCCGGCCCGGCCACGTGGTGCACGGTGCGGTGCCCGAGGTCCAACAGGTAGCGCACCGCCGCCTCGGCCCCGGCCCGGTTGTCCACGCCCGCCCCCGGCAGCTGCCCCGGGTCGGCCGGGCCCACCGTCACCATCGGTACCGTGCCGACCCGCTGACCCAGCGCCGCCACCGTGGACGCCTGCGAGGCGATCACCGCGATCCCCTCCACGGCCTGGTCCCGCAGCCGGTCCACCGCCTCCAGCACCGACCGGACGTCCTGGTGCCGCAGGCTCGCGATGCTGATGAAGTACCCCGCCCGGCGGGCCGCCTGCTCGATCCCGTACAGCATGTGCGAGGGCCCGTGGAGCGTGCTGTCGAAGCTGATCACGCCGAGTGTCTGCGACCGCCGGGTCACCAGCGCCCGCGCCGCCGTGTTCGGCCGGTAGTCCAGCTCCCGGATCGCCGCCAGCACCCGCTCCCGGGTCTCCGGCCGGACGTTCGGGCTGTCGTTGAGCACCCGCGACACCGTCTGGTGCGACACCCCGGCCAACGCGGCCACGTCCGCCATCACGGGCAGGCCACCGGTGGCAGGCTTCGCAGCTGGCATGACGTCTCCCGTACACCCGACCCCGGGCCGTTCCACCCGACCCACCGATCGTACGTGCGCCGGCGCCCCGCGCACACGGCCCGCGGCCACCTCCCGCCGCGCACGGCCCCGGGCCCGGACCGCCTACAGCTCCGTCAGCTCCCCCAGCCCCAGGACCCGCAGCGTGTGGTTGGCCATCGCGAGGTGGCCGACCGCGTTGGGGTGGGCCGGGTCGTCGAGCCAGGAGATCGGGTCCTCGTCGCCGAAGCGGGCCCGCCAGAAGGCCTCGTGGTCCACCAGCAGGGCGCCGGTGTCCGCGGCCACCCTGCGGACGGTCTCGCAGTACGCCGGCAGCTCGGCGCGCGCCTCGCGGCCCGCCCGACTGACCACCAGCGGGGTGTGCAGCACCAGTTGGGCATCGGCGCTGCGGGCCAGCAGCTCCCGCAGCGCGCCCTCGAACCCGGCCAGGCCCGCCAGGCCGGCCCGCGCGTCGTTGGTGCCCAGCGAGATCGAGAGGACGTCCGGCGCGAACCGGCCGATCAGGTGGTCGTAGCTGCCCAGCACGTCGGCCGCGCGCCAACCGGAGACGCCGGTGTTGAGCACCAGGTCGGTCAACCGGTCCAGTTGCCAGCGGACCCGCTCGTGCACGTGCTCCACCCAGCCCCGGGCACCGTGCGTGTGCAGCACCGCCTGGGTGATGCTGTCACCCGTCATCACCCAGGTCATCGGCTCGGCCGACAGCTCGATCATGCGAGGTCCCCCCGTCGTCGCGCGTGGCCCGCCCGGACCGCACCGCCAAGATCATAACGATCGCCCGGGCACTCGTCACCGAGCGGCGAACCCGCTCCGCCAGCTCGGCCGCCCGGGCCGCCAACCGCGCCGCGCGGCGAGCGCGTTCGAGGCGCCCCGGGCCCAGCCGGGCCGCCCCGCGGCGGCCGCCGGGACCGGTGCCGGCACCCCGAGCGCCGCCGCCAGCACCGGCAGCCAGTCGCGCGCCGCGGCGGGCTCGTCGTCCACGATGTTCACCGGTCCGCCCGGCCAGTCCAGCGCGGCCAGCACGGCACTCGCCGCGTCCGCGGTGTGCACGAAGGAGCTCACCGCGTCGTCCGCCTCGGTGCTGCCCAGGAACGGCACCGCGCGCTCGCCCGCCAGCGCGGCGGCCACCGCACCGCCCGGGGCGTACCAGGTGCCCGGGCCGTAGAGCAGCCCGTACCGCAGCACCACCGCGTCCGGCAGCTCGGCCGCCGTCCGCTCCAGCGCCCGGACGGCGGCCACCGTGCGGGCCCGCGCCTCGTCCGGGGTGTCGTCCAGTGGCACCTCCTCGCCCGCCGGCCCGTCGCCCGGGGCGTACGCCCAGCAGATCGACTGCGCGACGATCCGCCGGACCCCGGCCGCGGCGGCCGCGTCCACCAGGTGGCGGGTGCCCTCGCGGCGCAACCGGCCGTTGGCGGCGCCGTCCGCCCCGGACAGGTCGGTGAGCTGATGGACCACCACCTCCGGCTCGGCGGCCGCCACCACGGCGCGCAGGCCCGCCGGGTCCAGCGCGTCGGCCCGCACGCCGGTGGCCCCCAGCGCGGTGAGCCGGGCCGCGCCCTCGGCGGTGCGCGAGCTCCCGGTCACCTGGTGCCCGGCCGCCATCAGCAGCGGCACCAACGGCCGTCCGACCACTCCGGTCGCCCCCGCCACGAAGATCCGCATGTCCGCTCCCGCCGTCCGCAACCTCAAGATCACGTCCAGCCTAGCCACCGACCGACCCGCACCGGTGGGTCAATCCGCCCCCGTTCCCACGGGTCAATCGCAAACCCTGTGCACCCCGCCCGCCGCCCTGGCAGCATGCTGGCCATGACTGCGTCCCCACTCCCGTCCGCCCTCGACTCCCTGACCGGCCTGGCCCTCGGCGACGCGTTCGGCGAACGCTGGTTCCCGCTCTTCCGCACCCCCGCGCAGGCCGTCGAGCAGATCCGCGCGCGCCGCCTGCCGCCGGAGTCTCCGTGGTACTGGACCGACGACACGGCGATGGCGCTGGCCCTGTACCGGGTGCTGACCGCGTACGACGCGGTGCACCAGGACGACCTGGCCGCCTGCTTCGGGGCCACCTTCCTCGCCGATCCCGGCCGCGGCTACGGCGCGGGGATGAAGGAGCTGCTGCCCGGGCTGGCCGCGCAGCCGGGGTCCTGGCGCACCGCCACCCGCGCCCTGTTCCGCGGCGAGGGGAGTCTGGGCAACGGCGCGGCGATGCGGGTGGCGCCGCTCGGCGCCTGGTTCGCCGACGACCTGGACGAGGTGGTCGACCAGGCCGCCTTCTCCGCGCAGGTCACCCACGCCCACCCCGAGGGCGTGGCCGGGGCGGTCGCGGTGGCGGTGGCCGCCGCGCTGGCCGCCCGCAGCCGGGGCGGGGCGGCGCCGGCGGGTGCCGAACTGCTGGCCGGGGTGGCCGGGCTGACCCCGGCCGGACCGGTCCGGGACGGGGTGCGCGCGGCCGCGGAGCTGCCCGCCGCGACCGAGCCGTGGCGGGCCGCCGACCTGCTGGGCAACGGGCGCGGACTGCGGGCGAGCACCACCGTCCCGTTCGCGCTCTGGTCCGCCGCCCACCACCTGGACGACCTGGCGGGCGCCCTGTGGTGCACCGCCGAGGGCTTGGGCGACGTGGACACCACCTGCGCCATCACCGGCGGCACGGTCGCCGCCCGCACCGGCACGGCCGGACTGACGCAGGGTTGGCTGACCCGGTGCGAGCCGCTCCCGGACTGGGTCACCGCGGGGTAGCGCCCGGGCGGCCGCCCGGGCCCCACCGGTCATACTGGCTGCTCCCCGCCGAAAGGACTGCCCCGTGTCCCTCCCCCTCGCCGGCGTCACCGTGGTGTCCCTGGAACAGGCCGTGGCCGCCCCGTTCGCGACCCGCCAGCTCGCCGACCTCGGCGCCCGGGTGATCAAGGTGGAGCGGCCGGGCGGCGACTTCGCGCGGGAGTACGACCGGGCCGTGAACGGCCAGTCCGCCTACTTCGTCTGGTGCAACCGCGGCAAGGAGAGCGTGGTCCTGGACCTGAAGGAGCCCGGCGACCGCGCGCTGCTCGACCGCATCCTGGCGGGCGCCGACGTCTTCGTGCAGAACCTCGCCCCTGGGGCCGCCGAGCGCCTGGGCCTGGGCGCGCAGGACCTGCGCGCCCGCCACCCCCGCCTGATCGTCTGCGGCATCTCCGGCTACGGCGACAGCGGCCCGTACCGCGACAAGAAGGCCTTCGACCTGCTGGTGCAGTGCGAGACCGGCCTGGTCTCGCTCACCGGCAGCCCCGACGCCCCGGCCCGGGCGGGGGTCTCGATCGCGGACGTGGCGGCCGCCATGTACGCCTACACCGGCATCCTCACCGCCCTGTACGAACGCGAACGCACCGGCCTGGGCAGCGCCTTCGACGTGGCGATGCTGGACGCGCTGGGCGAGTGGCTGGGCCAGCCGCTCTACCACGACCGGTACGCGCCCGCCCCGCTCACCCGCAGCGGCGCCCGGCACCCGTCGATCGCGCCGTACGGCCACTACCGGGCCGGCGACGGCGCCGAGGTCTTCCTCTGCGTGCAGAGCGACCGCGACTGGGTGGCACTGTGCGCCAAGGTGCTGGACCGGCCGGAGCTGACCCGGGACCCCCGGTTCGCCGACAACCCGCTGCGCCACCGCAACGACGCCGAGCTGACCGCGCTGCTGGAGCGCCGCTTCGCCGACCTCACCGGGGACGAGCTGCTCGCCCTGCTGGACGCCGCCGGCATCGCCAACGCCCGGCTGCGCAGCGTCGCCGAGTTCGCCGACCACCCCCAGCTGGCCGCCCGCGACCGCTGGCGCTCCTTCGACTCCCCCGCCGGCCCGCTGACCGGCCTGCTCCCCCCGGTCACCGTGCACGGCCGCGAGGCCGCGATGGGCGCCGTCCCGGCCCTCGGCGAGCACACCGACGCCGTCAGGGCCGAGTTCGGGGCGGGCTGAGCGCGGCCCGGGGCTCCTCCTCGGCCGGCCCCCGATTCCCCGTCAGGTAGGCCAGTCGCGCCGCCAGCAGCAGGGCCACCGCCGGGACCGCCATGTTGAGCAGCTGCCGGATCCCCGCCGGGTCGTCGAGCCGGTCCAGCGGCATCCCCGCCTGGTGGAACAGGTCCAGCGAGTCGTGGGTCGCGAACAGGTAGCACAGGCCGCCGAAGCCCAGCCCGAACAGCGCCAGCCCCGGGCTGCGTTCGGCCACCGCGAGGACCAGCAGCATCGGCACCATCACCACCAGCGGCGAGGCACCGTTGAAGAGCAGCAGGCAGGCCGCCGCCGCCCAGGCCGACGGCGAGTGCACCCCGGACCACTGCGCCCGGGTCAGCAGCACCGTGGTGGCGGCCGTGCCCACCGCCACCAGCAGCGGCAGCAGCACCCGCAGCACCGCGCCGGAGCGTGCGTACCACCAGGCCAGCACCACCACCCCGGCGACCAGCCCGAGCAGCCAGTAGTAGGGCAGCCAGGACGGGTGGGCCAGCGCCTGCGGGCTGAGCACCCCCTGCGGCGAGGAGACGGCCACCGCGCACATCGGCATCCCGTCCAGCTGGGAGACGTCGCCCGGGTAGCAGCGGTAGCCGGTGGTCAGGTAGAAGGGCAGCGAGAGGCAGAGCAGCACGCCGCAGAGCAGCAGCGCGACCCAGTAACGCCGGGCGGACGGCACGATGCCGCCCCGATCGTGGCCGGACATGGTGAACCCCCGTGAGTCGCCCGGCTCGACGCGCCGGGCTCGCGGGGCCAGTATCGCCGCCCACGGTCGGGCGAAACAGGTCCGGGACCCGGAATTCCCGTCCGGGCCCGGCACCCCGTCACGGTCGGGCCAGCCGCCGCTCGCCGCTCGCGCCGGGGCGGTGCTCCAAGCCGTAGTGCTGGAAGATCGCGGGCTCGTCCTCGGCCGGCAGCACGTCGTCGGTGCCGATCGAGGGCGCGTCCTTCACCTGGGCCTTGGGGTACTTGACCCTGACGTAGCCGGGCCCCACCACGGCGTCGTCCAGCGGCACGAAGACCAGCCGCTTGTTGGTCAGCAGCCCGATCTCCACCGTCGCCACGGCCGGCTCGTCGGTGGCGGTGTCCACGTAGATCGCCTCCAGCGAGCCGATCTTCTTGCCGTTGGCGTCCAGCACGTCGTGGTTGCGCCATTCGCGGATGTCGCTGATCGTGATCATCGGTTCTTCCTCTCCGTCCGGTGGCGCACCGTTGCGCCGATCTCCCGGAACGCCGGCGGCTGCCACTCCACCAGCAGCGCGGTGGCGTCGTCGGCCGCCGTGCCGCCCTGCGCGGTGCGGCCGGCCCGCAGCGCGTCGGCCAGCGCCCGACCGGGGCCGGCGCCGTCCGCCACCGCGTGCACCACCAGCTCGGCCAGCCGCTCCGCGCCGAGCCCGGCGGCGGCCCCGTCCGTGTGCACCAGCACCAGGTCGCCGGGGTCCAGCGAGGCGGTGTGGGTCGTGCGGGCCTGCGGTGCGGGGCCCAGCGGCGGCTCCTCGGGCCGCTCCAGCGCACCGGGCACCAGCTGCTGGCGGCGGATCAGCAGCGGGGCCGGATGGCCGCAGTTGACCCAGTGCAGCAGCCCGGAGGCCAGCTCCAGCCGCAGGAACACGCCGGTCGCCGCCCGCTCCGGGAACCACCGGGACAGCGCCCGGTCGGTGCCGGCCACCAGGGCGGGCAGCTCGGCGCCCTGCCGGCGGGCGGTGCGGCCCGCGGCCAGCGCGACGGCGGCGCCCAGAGCCGCCGTCAGGTCGTCGCCGCTGGCGTCCAGCACGGCGGCGTGCAGCGCGCCGGCGGCCAGCGAGTGGTCGAAGGCGTCGCCGCCCAGCTCCTGGGCGGGTTCCAGGACGGCGGTGGAGAGCACCTCGGAGCTGTACACGGTGCTCGGCGGCAGCAGCGCCCGCAGCAGTTCGGCGGGCAGCGCCCGGGCGTCGCGCTGCGCGGTGATCACCATCGCCAGCAGTGCGGCCAACAGGGTGCACCGGCGCAGCCCGGCCCGGTCCAGGGCGGCGGTGCGCACCCCGAGCACGCCGAGTCGCGCCTCGCCGTCCAGCAGCGGGAACCAGGCCTCGCCCTCGGCCGCGCGCACCGCCCGCTCGCGGTAGGCCTCACCGGCCGCGGTCCCCTCGATCGGCAGCGGCGGACCGCCGGTGAGCGGCCGCAGCAGCCCGGCGTCCGGGTCGGCCAGGTACACCGTGCCGGCCCCGATGCCGAGGCCCTGGGTGTACTGCGGCGCCATCAGCACCACCCCGGCCGGATCCGTCCCGCCCCCGGCGCCCAGGAAGTCGTCCAGCAGCTGGGCGCCGAGGTTGGGCGGCAGCGTCGTCTCGTCGGTCATGCGTTCAGCCCAGCGCACCCGGGCCGCGGCCGCACCTCGAACGCGGCTACGGGGGTACGGCGCGGGCCCGACCGACGGTGACTCAGCGCGAGGGCTTGACCAGCAGCAGCTCCGTGTTGTGGTCCACCGCGCTGCCCAGCTTGGCGTTCGGGGTGGCGTACGGGTCGTTGAAGGACAGCTCGCGGTAGAACGAGGCCAGCGCCGCGTCCGAGGTGTCGGAGTAGTCGGCGGTGTACGGCGCGGCGGACTCCACCAGGGTGGTGAAGAGCGAGACGGTGCCGTCGCCGTTGTCGGTCAGCTCGATCACCCGGGCGTGCTGCGGGAAGTCGATGTGCGAGGCGGTGTTGATCTCCCAGAACGCGCGCTCGGGGACGGCGTGGCCGTGCGCGGTGATCCGGTTCTCGTGGCTGTGGCCGTTCACCCAGGCCACCACGTTCGGGTAGCGCTGCAGCAGGGCGACCAGTTCGTTGCCGTCGTGCCGCTTCTCGAAGAAGTGCCGCGGGTCCTGCAGCAGGTTGCCCATGGTGGTGCTGGTGTGGTGGCTGAAGATCACCACCAGGTCGCCGCCGGCCCCGCCGCGGACCACGTTGCCGTTCGTGTCGTACCAGTGGCCGCTGTGCGAACGCAGCTGCTGCTCCAGCCAGTTGAGCTGGCCGGTGCCGATCGACCCGTCCGCGAACCCGGCGGCGTTGGTGGTGTCCAGGCTGATCCCGAGCACGCCGTCGGCGATCCGGAAGGTGTAGTACAGGTTGCCGCTGGCGGCCGCGTCCGAGGTGAAGCCGTGGCCGTAGGGGCCGGCGCCGGTGTAGGCCGGGTTCAGGTGCGCCTGGGCGAACTCCTTGGTGGTGAACGGGTGGCGCCGCCCGTCGGCGGTGATCTCGCGGACCAGGCCGCCACCGGCCAGCAGCCGGCCGAGCTCCAGCACCGCACCCGCCGGGTCGCTCTGCAGCAGGCCGGCCAGCTTGGCCGCCTCGGCGTCGTCGATCCCCTCGATCTTCTTGTCACCGGTGTAGACCGAGTTGAGCAGGCCCAGGTCCGGCAGCGTGCCCTCGATCGAGTCGTCGTGGTTGCCGACCGTGGTGTACCACGGCGTCTTCAGGCCGGGCGCGCTGAAGGTGGCGCCGGCCGCGCCCAGGTAGTCGGGGATCTGCGGGAAGCCGGCCTGCTTGTAGCTGTCCCGGAACGAGCTCTCCGGGTTCCAGTAGCCGGAATTGCCGGAGCTCTGCACGCCCTCGTAGCGGCTCGGGTCACCGCTGTTGGGGGTCACCGAGCCGCCGCTCATCACGGTCAGGTACCAGTCGAGCTCGATCCGCTCGTGGTTGTCCGTGTTGTCGCCGGTGGCCATCACCATGCTGAACGGCAGGCCGGTGTACGGGCCGGCGGCCAGCGCGTTGACCCGCTCGACCAGCGAGGAGGCACCGCGCACGGTGAGCGCCTCCTGCGGGCGGTGCGCCGCGTCGTTCCAGCGGGCCAGGTACTCGAACCGCATCGGCGACTCGCTGTCGCACAGGTGCAGGTCGGTGAACTGGACGAAGCTGGCCAGGCCGGTGCGGCGGTCGTCGCGCCCGGCACCGGGGGCGGCCAGCTCGCCGCGGACCACCAGCGGCCAGCCCGGGCCGGCCAGCAGGCGGCGGTAGCCGGTGCCGGCGGCCGGGGTGGCCACCTGCTCCAGCGTGGTGCCGGCGGTGCTCACCGCGCGGCTCGCGGTCAGCGAGAGTGCCTGGGCCTGCTGGGCCGTCCAGAGCGAGGTGCCACCGACCAGCGAGAGGGCCGCACCGGCCGTCGCCCCACCCAGCAACCTGCGCCGACTGACAGACATATGAGGGTTCCCCATCCTGACGCCGCGCCAGGGACCCCTGCGGCCCTGACCGCGGACCGCACCCGCCGACTCCCCGCCGGCGCCGGGCCGAGGGAGCACGTTACCGGCTGGTAGTCGACCGGCAAAGACCTGTGGGGAAACACTGTCCGAACACGCCGAGGAGGGACGTCCTCGACGTCCCTCCTCGGCCCGTTCGGGTCAGCCGGTCAGACCAGTTCCTCCGGGTCCTTGTGGAAGACGCACAGCGCCCAGATCACGAACACGTCCAGCGCGATCACGACGATGTTCCAGATCGGGTAGTACGGCAGCCAGAGGAAGGCGGCGATGACGCTCAGCCCGGCCAGCGCGATCGCCACGAACCGGGCCCAGGCCGCCCCCTTCAGCACGAAGAAGCCGGACACCGCGACCAGCGCGCCGAGCACGATGTGGATCCAGCCCCAGGAGGTGAGGTTGAACCGGAAGACGTAGTTGGGCGTGGTGACGATCAGATCGTCCTTGGCCACCGCGACGATCCCCTGGAAGAGGTCGAGCAGGCCGGTGACCATCATCATCACACCGGCGAACAGCACCAGGCCGGTCACCCAGCCGCTGTTGCCGGTACGGGACGGAGTGGACATGGGTACTCCCTGGTTGTCGGGACCTGGCCGGGATCAGGCGAGGATCTTCTCCTTGGCCTTCTGGAACTCCTCCTCGGACAGCGCCCCCGACGCCTTCAGGTCGGCCAGCTTCTTCAGTTCGTCGGCGTGACTGGCACCCGACCCGGGTCCCGCGGTCTCCCGGACGTACTGCTGGAACCGCTCCTCCGCCTGCTTGGCCTGGGCCTGGTCGCGCTCGGCCATCGAGCGGCCGCGGAAGATCACGTACAGCAGCACGCCGAGCAGCGGCAGCAGGATCACCAGCACCAGCCACCCGGCCTTGGCCCAGCCGCCGATCGTGTGATCCCGGAACAGATCGCTGATGACCTTGAAGAGCAGGAAGAACCACAGGATCCAGAGGAAGAACTCCAGCATGGTCCAGAAGAGGTTCAACAGCGGATAGTCGCTCACTGTCAGCTCCTACCGGGTCGGCCGGGTCGGCCTTCGGACATCCCGAAAGCCGAGCACCCGGAATTCCGACATAACATCACAATAGCCGCATATCTGCATCACGAGCGTCAGGCTCTGACA
>NZ_JBHYKG010000274.1:0-11700 GCF_042741245.1 Kitasatospora sp. NPDC058965 | reverse complement strand
CTCCTGATCCGTCCTCGCACGAAAGAAGTGGTCCATGCAGCTCAACAGCCATGACGAGTGGTCACCGCTCAAGGAGATCATCGTCGGCTCCGCCGCCAACTACACCTCGCACGACCGCGAGCTCTCCTTCGACCTGTTCTTCCACGAGAACCTGTTCCGCTCCGACTGGGCCTACCCGCGGCTGCACCAGGGCCGCACCGCCCCCGTCGGCGAGCGGGCCTGGACGATCAAGCAGCAGTACGTCGAGGAGCTCAACGAGGACGTCGAGGGTCTGGCCCGCACCCTCACCGAGCTCGGCGTGACCGTGCACCGCCCGCTGCCGCTGCCCCCGGACGCCGCGCCGATCAGCGGCCTGGGCTGGACCGCCGCCCCGGTCCCCCCGCTCAACCTGCGCGACAACACCCTGATCGTGGGCGACGAGATCATCGAGACGCCGCCGGCCATCCGCTCGCGCTACCTGGAGACCCGGCTGCTGGCCCCGGTCTTCGGCCGGTACTTCGAGCGCGGCGCCAAGTGGACCACCATGCCGCGCCCGATCCTCACCGACGCCTCCTTCGACCTGTCCTACGCCCGCGACACCGAGACCACCCTCGGCGGCCCCACCGAGCCGATCGCCGACCCGCAGCCCTCCCCGTACGACGTCGGGTTCGAGATGATGCTGGACGGCGCCCAGTGCCTGCGGCTGGGCCGCGACCTGATCGTCAACGTCGCCAACGCCAACCACGCGGCCGCCTGCGACTGGCTGGAGCGGCACCTGCGCGACACCCACCGGGTGCACCGGGTCCACCGGATGAGCGACAACCACATCGACAGCATGCTGCTGGCCCTGCGCCCCGGGACCTTCCTGGCCCGGCACGAGGGCATCCGGGACCTGCTGCCGGAGCCGTTCAACCGCTGGCAGGTGATCGTGCCGCCGCAGCCCTCCGAGTCGCACTTCCCGGTCTACGACGACGGCGACCTGGTCCTCACCACCCCGTACATCGACCTCAACGTGCTCTCCGTCAGCCCGACCGAAGTGCTGGTGAACGAGGCCTGCGTCGAGCTGATCAAGGTGCTGGAGCACGAGGGCTTCACCGTCGTCCCGGTCCGGCACCGCCACCGGCGGCTGTTCGGCGGCGGCTTCCACTGCTTCACCCTCGACACGGTGCGCGAGAGCGCCCTCGAGGACTACCGGGACTGACCGAGGCGGATCCGACGCGGAAGGAGCGGCGGCCGATGAAGCTGCTGATCGCCAACGAGGTCGACCCGATGCTCTCCTGGGTCGACTGGCGCACGTACTCGCAACGGCTGCTCTGGTTCGCCGAGGACGGCGACGTGCTGGTGCTGCCGGGGCAGCCGGACGAGGCGTTCCTGCGCCACGTCACCGAGCTGACCGGGACCGACCCGGACACCCTGGCCGTGCTGGTCCCGCCGTCGGGCCGCTACCGGGGCAAGGTGGTGGACCCGTACAGCCTGCTGGACGAGGAGTTCACCACCGGGCTGGCCAAGGCCCTGGCCGACCGGGAGGTGACCGAACTGCTCTCCTGCTGGCCCAGCCCGGTGCTGCCGATGCTGGCCGAGCGGCTCGGACTGCGGCACCTGGTCGGGGGCGCCGACTTCCTCGAACAGAGCGGCGGCGACCTGGCCAACAGCAAGGCCACCTTCCGTGCGCTGGCCGCCGCGGCCGGGGTGCCGATCATGCCCGGCGCGGTCTGCTACACCGCGTACGAGGCGCAGCAGGCGCTGCCCCGCCTGCTGGACGGCACCGGGGCGGTGCTGGTCAAGCAGTCGCACAACGGCGCCGGGGCGGGCAACCAGCTGGTGATGCGCGACACCTCGCACGCCACCGGCCACGTGGGCGCCAAGCTGCTGCACCAGCTGGCCCCCGGCCCCGACGGGGTGCGGGCCTACCTGGACGAGCACTGGGACTGGGCCTCGCAACAGGGCCACTACCCCGTGGTGATCGAGGAGTTCAAGCCGGCGGCGCGCACGGTCTACGCGGAGTTCGTCGCCGAGGACGACCGGGTGCGGCACACCGCCACCGGCGAACTCGGCTACGCGGAACGCCGATTGGTCCGCGAGTCGACGCCGGCGCACCGGCTGGAGCCGCAGCTGTGCGAGCGGCTGCTGGCCGCGGCCGCCCGACTCGCCGAGCAGTACCGGGCACTGGGCTACCGCGGCCACCTGAGCGCGGACGCGATCGTGGACCGGGCGGGCGACTTCGCCTTCACCGAGCTGAACGCTCGGGTGACCGGGTCGCTGCACCTCTACGGCCCGATCGCCACCCGGGTGGCCCGGGCCCACGACGAGCCCCGGCGCACCGTCACCCAGCACCGCACGCCCGCCGCCTGGCCGCCGATGGACCTGCCCGGCTTCCTGGCCGTCGCCGAGCAGGCCGGCGTCCGCTTCGACCCGCACCGGCGCAGCGGGGTGCTGATCGCGATGCCCCCCATGCCGGGCGTCCGCGGCGGCTTCGACTTCTGCATCGTGCACGGCTCCGCCGCCGAGGAGCAGGCCGTCCTGTTCGCCCTCGACCGCCAGCTGCGCCCCGCATGAGCCGCGCCGCCCTGGTGGACCTCGGACCGCTGCGCGAGTCGCCGGCCTTCCGCCGGCTCTGGGTCGGCCAGGGCCTGTCCGCCGTCGGCGGCCAACTGACCGTGTTCGCCGTGGCCCTGCAGATGTACCGGCTGACCGGGAGCTCGGCCGCCGTCGGCGGGCTCGGGTTGGCCGTGGCGGTGCCGAACCTGGCCCTCGCGGTGCTCGGCGGCAGCCTGGGCGACGCGGTGGACCGGCGCCGGCTGGTGCTGGTGACCAGCTCGCTGCAGGCCGGGGTCTCGGTGCTGTTCGCCGCCCAGGCGCTGGCCGGGCTGCGCTCGCCGGCCGTGCTGTACCTGCTGGTGGTGGTCCAGTCGCTGGTCGGCAGCGTGAACGCGCCCGCCCGGCGCACCTTCATGGCCCGGCTGCTGCCGCGCGAGCGGCTGGCCGCCGGGGCCGCGCTGAACACCCTGACCCTGCAACTGGCCGCGGTGCTCGGTCCGGCCGCCGCCGGCCTGCTGGCGGCCGGCTGGGGACTGAGGGCCTGTTACCTGGTGGACGCCGTCAGCTTCGGCGCCGCGCTCTACGGCGTCGCCCGGCTGCCCGCGATGCCGCCGCTGCCGGGCGCGCCCCGGCCGGGGGCGGCCGCGATCCGCGAGGGCCTCGGTTTCGTCCGGAGCGGGGGAGAGGTGGCCGGCGCCTTCCTGGCCGACCTGTCGATGGCGCTGGTCGCCTCGCCGACCGCGCTGCTGCCGGCCCTGGTCGCCGAGCGGTTCGGCGCCCGCCCCGGCGTGCTGGGCCTGCTGACCGCCGCGAGCGCGGTCGGCGGGGTGCTGGGGTCGGCCTGCTCGGGCCTGGTCGGCCGGATCGAGCGGCCGGGCCGGGCCGCGCTGGTCTGCTGCGCGGGCTACGGCCTGGCGGTGGCGGCGCTCGGACCGGTGCACGCGCTCTGGCCGACGGTCCTGCTGCTCGCCGTGGCGGGCGCCGCGGACACCACCGCGGTGGTGCTGCACTCGACCGTGGTCCAACTGGTGACGCCGGACCGGCTGCGCGGCCGGATCAGCGCGCTGGAGTACGTGGTCGGGATCGGCGGCACCCAGCTGGGCCGGTTCCGCGCCGGGGTGGCCGGCACCCTGACCGGCACCACCGTGGCCGTCACCGGCGGCGGCCTGGCCGGGGTCGGCGCGGCCGCCCTGGTCGCCGCCCTGCTGCCGGCCTTCACCCGCTACCGGGTGCGCCAGGAGCCCGCGGCCCGGGCGGCCGTGACGGGCTGAGCGAACGCCCGACCGGCCCGGACGAACCGCCGCGGGCCGAGTACGCGTCAGCGCAGACGATTGGGGAAGAACCATGCACGTGGTGCTGATCGGCGCCCGTACCGAGGCGGTACAGGCCCTGCTGGACGGGGGTCACCGGGTGACCCTGCTCTACGAAGGGGGCGAGCACGCCCGGGTCGCCGCGCTGCGCGACCGGCTCGCGCACGCCTGCGCGGTGGACTCCTACCTGGTGGTGGAGTCGCTCTGGTCCGCCCTGCACCAGGTCGGCGCACTCGCCGAGGGGGTGGACGCGGTGGTGTCGGTGCAGGAGAACGGCATGGTGCCGGCCGCCCTGCTCGGACGTCAGCTCGGCGCCCGCGCGCTCGATCCGGAACTGGCCCTGCGCTGCCGGGACAAGGCGGTGCAGAAGGCGGCCTGGCGTGCCGCCGGCGTGCCGACCGCCGACTGGCTGCTGCTGCCGGACGCGGGGGCCGGCCCCGAGCCGGTGAGCGCGGCGGTGGCCCGGGCCGGGCTCACCGCGCCGTACGTGGTGAAGCCGACCGCCGGCGCCGCGACCATCGGCGTGGCCCTGGCGCCCGACGGACCGGCGCTGGACGCCCTGGTCACCGATCTGATCGCCGACGCGCCCGAGCGCCGCCGCCTGCTGGTCGAGAGCTGGGTGGCCGGTCCGGAGTGGCACGCCGACGGCCTGGTGCGCGACGGCCGCCCGACCGCCCTGCTGCTCTCCCGCTACCGCTCGCCGCTGATCGAGACCAAGCAGGGCACGCCCACCGCCACCGTGGCGCTGCTGCCCGACCAGCACCCCGAGCTGTACCGGGAGGTGACCGCGCTGACCGACCGCGCGCTCGCCGCCCTGGGCCACACCGACGGCGTCTTCCACTTCGAACTCTTCGGCGGACCGGGGGAGTTCACGGCGGGCGAGCTGGCCGCCCGGCCCGGCGGCCACTTCATCGGCTCGCTGACCCGGCGGGTGCTGGGCATCGATGTCTGGGCCGCCGCCGTGCACCTGCTGCTCGGCGAGCCGGTCCCGGCGGGGCCGGCGGGCACCGAGGTGGTGGGCTTCACCGACATCCCGACCGTGGCCGGGCAGCCCAACCGGCTCACCCGCGCGCAGGTCGAGCGGATCCCGGGCGTGGTGGAGCTGGAGATCAAGATCCAACCGGGCGCGCCGATGCCCGACATGCGCGCCAACTCCGGGATCCGGATCGGCACCGCCCTGGTGGCCGCGCCCACCGAACAGGACTGCCTGGCCGCCCTGGACCAGGTGGTCGACACCGCACTGAAGGTCAACCAGCCCGGCGAGGAGTGAGGCAGACCCATGGAGTACCAGCCGATCGAACGCGCTCCGCAGGCGTTCCAGCAGCCGGTCCCGGCCGAGCTGATCGAGGCGATGTGCCGGCGGGCCTTCGGCGCGGCGGCGCGCGTGGTCTCGGCGGTCGAGCTCGGCGACGGTATGTACAACACCACCTACCGGGTGGACCTCGGCGAGCTCGGCCGGGTGATTCTGCGGGTCGCGCCCGAGCCCGCCCGGCAGTTCGGCAGCGAGCGGCAGCTGATGCGCAACGAGCACGCCGCCGCGCCCTACCTGGCACCGATCGCCGCGCTCACCCCGCGCACCCTCGCCGCCGACTTCACCCACCACCTGCTGGGCCGGGACTACCTGTTCCAGACCGAACTGCCCGGCCTGCCGGCGCCCGAGGGCCTGGCCCGCTACCCGCGCGAGCAGTGGCGCTCCTTCTTCGCCCAGCTGGGCACCATCGCCCGCGCCCTGCACCAGGTGTCCGGCCCGCACTTCGGCCCGGTGGCCGGCCCGGGCGCGGCCAGCTGGAGCGAGGCGGTGCGCACCGGCTTCGAGCAGGTCGCCGCCGACCTGGCCGACGTCGGCCTGGACCCCAAGGACGTGCTGGCCGCCGCCGCCCTCGCCGACCGGGAACGGGCGGTGTTGGACCGGGTGACCGAGCCCCGCCTGCTGCACGGCGACCTCTGGACGATCAACCTGATGGTCTCGCCCGACGCCCCCGAACCCACCATCACCGGCGTCCTGGACTGCGACCGCGCGAGCTTCGGCGACCCCGAGGCGGACTGGGTCGTCTTCATGGCCACCCGCCGCCCCGGCACCGAACGCGACGCCTTCTGGGACACCTGGGGCCCCCTCGCCGACACCCCCGAGGCCCACTGGCGCCGCCTCCTCTACCAGGCCCGCCACACCGCCGCGATCCTGCTGGAGTGCCACCGCCTCGACCGCCCGGACGAGGTCGAGGCCACCCGGCAGGACCTGCGCGAGCTGCTGGACCGGTTGACCTGACACGCCGTCCGCCTGACACCCCGTCGGCCTGACAGCCCGTCCGTCTGACAGCCCGTCCGCCGACCGGCGCGCCACGGACCCCGGCCCCCGCACCCGGGCGGCGGCGGGCCGGAGTGGCGGGCCGGGTGGCGGAATCTTGACGACCATGGGCGTTCACGCCACTCGTGGGGCGGGGGCCGGGCAGCGGAGGATGGCGGTGTCGCCGACCGGGGGAACCCGGAGCGGCCCGCCGGACCCCGTCCCGACCAGCAGGAACACGAGGTACTGCCCATGCCCGCCACCACCCCCGCCACCATCGTCGGCGCCGTCCTGAGCGTGCCCGCCGCCGCACCGGCCGAGGCCGCCGCGCACTACGCCGCCCGGCTCGCGTTCGAGGCCGACGTCTCCGACGTGCACGCCGACCTGGCCTCCGGCGCCCCCGGCGTGGTGGTGGTCGACACCCGCAGCAAGGCCGCCTGGGACCAGGGCCGGATCCCCGGCGCCGTGCACCTCCCCACCGCGCAGATCGCCGAGCTGGCGCCGCAGTCGATCGACCCCGTGCTGACCGTGGTCACCTACTGCTGGGGCCCCGGCTGCAACGGCGCGACCCGCGCGGCGCTGGCCTTCGCGCGGCTCGGCTACCGGGTCAAGGAGATGCTCGGCGGTTTCGAGTACTGGGTCCGCGAGGGCTTCGCCTACGACACCGCCGCCGGCACCGAGCAGCGCCCGATCGACGACCTGACGGCCCCGCGCTCGGGCATCTCCTGCGCATGCTGACCGACACCGTCCCGAAGCCCGCGGTGATCCGCCCGGCCACCGCCGCCGACCTGCCGGCGGTCGCCCGACTCTGCGCCGACCACGCCGCCTTCGAGCGGGTCGACCCCGTGCCCGCCGACCTGGCCGCGCGACTGGCACCGGTGCTGTTCGCGGACCGGCCCAGGGCCTGGTGCCTGGTGGTCGACCACGGTGGCGAGCTGATCGGCTACGCCACCTACTCCCGGGAGTTCTCCACCTGGCAGGCCGCCGACCACGTCCACCTGGACTGCCTCTTCGTCAGCGAGCAGCACCGCGGCGCAGGATGGGGGCGCGCCCTGCTCGACGCCGTGCAGGACGCGGCGGCGGCCCACGGCGCCGCACAACTCCAGTGGCAGACGCCGCACTGGAACACCGACGCGATCCGCTTCTACTCCCGCGCGGGGGCCCTGGCCCGGCCCAAGGTCAGGTTCACGCTCCCCGCCCGCCCGGCTGCGGGTCCGGCCACCCCCTGGCCGTCCCCGCCGGGACCGACCCGCCCGGGCCCGTGAGCGACCTGCTCGCTACGATCCGCATGTCGCGGACAACGGATCGAACGAACAAGGGGGCCGGCGGGTGTCGGAGAGCAATGACGAGCAGCAGCCGGTGCGACCGGCCGTCCAGCGCTGGCTCCCGGTCGCCCTGGTGGCCGGCGCGAGCGCCGTCGTCCTGGCGGTCATCGGCGGGCTCGCGCTGCTGGAGGGCGGGCCGACCCCGGCCGCCGCGCCCGCGCCGCAGTCGGCCGACCCCACGCCCAGCGAGGTTCCGCCGCCCAGCACGAGCACCGCACCGCTGCCGGCCCTGAGCCCCGTCGCGGGCCTGTCGCCCAGCCCCTCGCTGCAGCCCGCCGACGCACCGACCCAGGCCCCGCCGGGACAGCCGACCACCCTCGCGCCGGCCTCCCGCACCACCGCGGCGAAGCCGTCCACCACCCCGTCGGCCTCCATGGACCCGGGCCCCCGCCCCTCGATCAGCTGGGTCCGCCCGCACCCCACCAGCTGCCCGCCGGGCCAGGTCCTGCTCCACGAGCGCGACGGCAGCACCGACTGCGTAACGGTGATCACCGGCATCCCGATCCCCCGCACGAGCCCCGCGGCCTCCCCGACCCGCTGAGCCCCCGTCAGGGCGGCCGCCCGGTGGGGCCCGGGAGCTCAGGCATTGTTGGCCACAAGCATGGTCAGAGGCTCCCGGCAGCGATCAGGCCCAGGCCGATCCACCAGCCGATCCAGTACGGTCGCAGCCGGCCGACCCGCCCTGCGTCGGAGTCCGGCGCCTCGATGCCCCACCACGCCCGGCCCGCCCCTGCCAGGAGCACCGCCCCGCCCGTCGCCACTGCGCCGCACACGCACTCGCCGAGCAGCCCGAGTGCGGCACGGAAGGTACTGCGACGGTTGCAGTCGTGCCCTGCGCAGCGCGCACGTCCGGCCGGTCGCCGGGCCCCGGCGTCGGCGGCGCGGAGCCGGCCATGTCGAGCGACCAGCTCCAGACCTCGGACCCGACGTGCACTGTGCCGCTGCAGACGAGGAACAGCCCGGTGAACAGTCGGCCGAACAGACGCCTCATGTCTTCCCCCGAAGATCGTTTCTGTTGTTCGTCGGGAGAGCAGCGGATGGCTGTTCGGGCCTTCACAGGACCGGACCTGACGGGTAGTCAGGCAAGTTCATCAATCGGCGCAAACCGGCCACCAAGGCCGCACGAAGGGATATGTACGCCTTCTTTCCCTCATAATTCCCCCTCTGTACGCACCATTTGGCCACCCTCCGAGCCCTTCCGGCCAGGTCCGACCGGGGCACTTGTTCGAGAACGGACAGTGCCTGAATGCTCGTTGGCGGCCCCGGTCCGCGCGACCGCGTCGGTCGGGCCCGAGGCCCGGGCCTACTGGGGTCACCCATGGGGAGGGAAAATGCGTTCGATCCGCACGGCGGCGCTGCTTGCCGCCGGCACTACCTTGATCACCTCGACGGTGGTCCTGGCCGCGAGTCCGGCCAGTGCCGTCGCCGGCTGTCCCACGGCGGACGGTGCCAGCCACTGCTACGCACGAGGGGCCTTCGGGCCGCTCGCGGGGCAGGGCCCGGTCTGGATGGATGCGATCGGCACCGACCTCGAGGTGGACTGCCTCTCGGTCGGGAACCGGTCCACCGACTTCGCCGACTACGAGATGTGGATGACCACGAACAACAACTACGACGCCTACGACTTCTGGGTCGAGGAGGGCATGACCGCCGGGACGCTCTACGCCGCCCCGGGCGCACCGCAGGGCTTCGTCTGGTACTGGGCCGACTCCCGGCCCAACGGCGGCGGCTACAACGAGCACTACGTCCGCGACGCGTCGACCGGGAACTACACGAACGTCAGTTTCTACTTCGTGCAGGGCACCGGGGACTGGAACGTCTTCCTGGGCGGCTCCCAGATCGGCACCTCGGCGGGGGTGGGCGCCTACGCCGGCAGCGCGGCCAACGGCGTGGAGGTCACCACCCGGGACACCACCATCGTCGGCAACAGCGCCAACTGGCAGTACCGCCAGAACAACGTCTGGAACTGGGCCCCTGCCGCCTGGCAGAACACCAGTGGCAACCTGCTGTCCGGGTGGACCAACGGGCCGTCGGTCCACGCCCAGACCAACAGCTGCTCCAGCCACAACCTGGCTCCGCAGTCCGCGCCCGCCCCGCAGGCGGCAACGCCCCAGCGCCTGTCGGAGATCGCGACCCAGTTCGCGGCGCTGGCCGGCGACACCCACGCGACCAACCGCCGCTACGTGAAGACGACCCGCAAGGCCGCCAACGCCCTGAACGGCGCGCAGGTGGCCGCTGACGGCCAGTCGTACCTGATCCAGCTGGACGGGAAGTTCACCGTCCCGTCGGCGAAGACGCCGAAGGGCCAGAACGCGCCCACCGGTACCGAGCTGAGCATCACGGTCGATGCCGCCACGGGCCGGGTGACCGACTGGGGCGTCAGTGCGTCGTCCTCGGGCCTGGAGAAGCTGGGTGCGGTGTCGCAGCTCGGCTGACCGAACGACAGGACTCCCCCCGGGTGGCAACCGGGGGGAGTCCTGTGCCCGTCAGGGTCGGCGTCACCGGTTCGGGTTCGAGGTCGCCGTCGGCCGTGCCGTGTCCTGGAGAGCGGGGACGGTGACCGCGGTCGCGTTGACGTCGCGGCTGCCGTTGGAGGCAGTGCGGCAGGTGTCCACGCCGATGCGGACCTCCACGTCGGGCCCGCTCGGGTAGACGAACCGAACGGCCGCGACCGTGTGGGCGTCAGTGACGCACCGCACGGCGCCCTTCGGTGCGGCGTCGAGCGAAGCGACCAGCGCACTCAGTCGCGAGCCGGACAGGCCTCCGGAGCCACTGAGCACCGGGCCTGCCGGGCTTCCCGACGCTCCCGTCGCCGACGTCCGGTCGTAGAGGCAGACCCAGGCAGACACGGGGGACTCCGGAACGATGACCTCCTCGACGCCCGGGCGCCGAGAGACGGTCAAGGGCTCCAGCCGGGCAGCACACGGTCGATCGACACCGCCCGCCCGCACCTGCAGCGTGCTGTCCTGCCGGTCCGTCACCATCGTGGCGACCGACGCGCCGCCCGCGAGAACGACGACGGCGCCGGCCGCACCGAGCAGGGCGATCCGACGGCGCCTGCGGTGCCGAGCGCCGGACGAGACGCCGGCGAACAGGTCGGTGTCCCCGGTGGGGAGGGCTGCTGCCGTCTCGTCCAACAGTTGTCGGAGGACTGTCTCCTCATGGGTTTGTTCGTTCATGCCACCTCTCCCGGGGTCTCGGACAGCATCGCGGCCGGCGCCAGCCGGCGGAGAGTGGAGAGCGCCTTGGCCGTCTGGCTCTTCACCGTCCCGACGGTGCATCCCATCGCTTCGGCGGTCTGGGCCTCCGTCAGGTCGGCGTAGAACCGCAGGACGATGACGGTGCGCTGCCGCGGCGGAAGGCGGCGCAGCGCATCGGTCAGGACCACGCGATCGGTGGAACTGGTCTGCGGGTCGGCCACCACGGCGCCGTCCGGGACGTCCTCGTGCGGGATCTCCGCGCGCCAGCGTCGACGCCGCAGCCAGCCCGCGTACGTCGTCACCAGGACCCGGTACACGTACCCGTCGACGTTCTCCACCCGGCTGATCCGCTCCCACCGCGGCCACACCCGCACCAGAGCACTCTGCACGAGGTCGTGTGCCAGATGCGGGTCACCGGTGAGCAGGAACGCCGAACGCAGCAAGGACGCCTGCCGCCCGTTCACGTACTCGTGGAACCCTGCGGGCTCACGCATCGCCTCATCACCCCTCTCGGACAGAACAATGCACCGACGGTCGGGAATGGTTGTCCGCCCCATCGGGATCGGTTCCGGATCCTGCTCGGCCGCCCGGGTGAACAGGTGCCCCCGGGCGTGTCCCCGGGCGCGGGTGCGCGGTTGGGCAGAGGGTGATCCGTGATGGTGAACCCGCTCTGATGACCGATCCCCGTGCGGCGTGGGCCGCGTGCCCGCCGGCCGGGCCGCCGGCTGCGGCGGGGGAGGACCCCGACCCGGACGCGGAGACGTTCGCCCTGGCCGGGACGCTCTTCGACACGTTGCACATCGAGGTGAACGCCGCTTCGTGGGCCGACCTGGCGACTGCGCTGGCCACCGCGGAGGTGCCGCTGGAGGTCGGCGACGTGGCGGCGCTGCGCCGGCTCTCGAAGCTGGACCCGGACCTGTCCGCCGTCATCGCCCGCTGGATCCGGACGGCGTACCCCCAGGACTGACGGCCGCGGCGCCGCCCGCCGGGCCCGGTCGGCCGACCCGCTGCTACGCGTCGTACGCCGTGGACCGGCCGGCGTTCTCGGTCCTGACCGTCTCGTG
>NZ_JBHYKG010000273.1:0-11764 GCF_042741245.1 Kitasatospora sp. NPDC058965 | reverse complement strand
CCCGCCCGAACGGGGTGTCGCGCTGTGCGCCGCTATTGTGCTGAGTGCTCGACTGGTGTGAGGGAGGTCCTGGATGGACGCGACGAGCAGCCGCGCGGCGGAAGGCGCCGAGCCGGCGGGGGGAGCAACCGCGACCGCCGGACCCGCCGGACCCGCCGGGGTCCCGGGCCGCCGGACGGCCGGGCCGGTCGACCCGCTGGCGCCCTACCTGGCCGCCGACTTCCCGTGGTACGGCCTGGACGAGGGGTGGAACGGCCGCCGCTGGCTGCTCCAGGCCGGCGCCGCCGGTCAGCGGTCCGGCCAGCAGCGCAGCATCGACTACGGTTCGCTCGGCCACGGCGAGGAGCCGCCCAAGCAGCAGGAGGCGCACGGCGGCCGCCGGTTCGCGGTGGTCGTCACGGTGGCCCGCCGGCCCGGCCGGCGCAGCGCCGACGGCACCGGCGTGCTGGAGGCCACCTCGGCCTCCTCGGCCGCCTGGCTGGCCGGCTCCGGCCTGCTCGCCTCGACCTGGCCCGGCCAACTGGACCGCGGCCGCCGCCAGGAGTGGCTGGACCAGCAGACCGCGCTCGCCTGGGACCTGGCGGACGACCTGGCCGGCCCCGGCTGGTCCCCGCTCACCCTGCCGGTCAGCGGTCTGCCGCAGCCCTTCCGCTACCGCGAGTCCGAGTACGGCTGGGTGCTGGCGGGCGAGGCCCCCGGCGTCCTGCTGGGCGCCTACGGCCGCGGCCTGAGCGCCTACGCCCTGGGCTTCAGCGCGGTCCAGGACCTCGCCGCCTACACCGCCTGACCACCCGCGCCGACACCGCCCGGCACCCGTGCACGCCCGAGCCCGGCCCCGCACCAGCGGGACCGGGCTCGGACGGGCCGCACGGCGGCTAGAACTTGTTCTTCGGCGTCAGCCCCAGCGAGAGGCCGGACAGGCCGCGCTGGCGGCCGCCGAGCTTGCCGGCCACGGCGCGCAGGGCGGCGCCGGCCGGGGAGTCGGGGGCGGCCAGGACGACCGGGCGGCCGTCGTCGCCGCCCTCGCGCAGGCGGACGTCGATCGGGATGTTGCCGAGCACCGGGACGGTGGCGCCGGTGGCCCGGGTGAGCGCGTCGGCCACGGTCTGGCCGCCGCCGGTGCCGAACACGTCGACCATCTCGTCGCAGTGCGGGCAGGGCATGCCGGACATGTTCTCGATCACGCCGACGATCTTCTGGTGGGTCTGCAGCGCGATGGTGCCGGCCCGCTCGGCCACCTCGGCGGCGGCCTGCTGCGGGGTGGTGACGATCAGGATCTCGGCGTTCGGCACCAGCTGCGCCACCGAGATGGCGATGTCGCCGGTGCCCGGCGGCAGGTCGAGCAGCAGCACGTCCAGGTCGCCCCAGTAGACGTCGGCCAGGAACTGCTGCAGCGCGCGGTGCAGCATCGGGCCGCGCCAGACCACCGGGGCGTTGCCCGGGGTGAACATGCCGATCGAGATCACCTTCACGCCGTTCGCCGACGGCGGCATGATCATGTCCTGGACCTGGGTCGGCCGGCCCTCGACGCCCAGCATCCGCGGCACGCTGTGGCCGTAGATGTCGGCGTCGACCACGGCGACCTTCAGCCCGTCGGCGGCCAGCGCGGCGGCCAGGTTGACGGTGACGGAGGACTTGCCGACCCCGCCCTTGCCGGAGGCGACCGCGTACACCCGGGTCAGCGTGCCGGGCTTGGCGAACGGGATCTCGCGCTCGGGGGCGCCGCCGCGCAGCAGCTGGGAGAGCTCCCGGCGCTGCTCCTCGCTCATCACGTCCAGCTCGACCTCGACGCCGGTCACGCCGGGCACCCGGCCGACGGCGGTGCGGACCCGCTCGGTGATCGTCTCGCGCATCGGACAGCCGGAGACGGTCAGGTAGACCGCGACCCGCACGGCGCCGCCGTCGGCGATCTCCACCGATTTCACCATGCCCAGTTCGGTGATCGGGCGGTTGATCTCGGGGTCCTGCACGGTCGACAGCGCCTCGCGGACGGACTCCTCCGCCACGCCGGTCGCCACCTGAGTCTCATTGGCCATGCCTTGATGGTACGGCTCCCCGCCGAGCCGGTTGACTGGCCGGTAGGGTGCCGCCGGTCACAAGGGGTCAGCGCAGTTCGGCGCGGTCCCGGCGCTCCTCCAGCTCGCGCAGCAGCCCCTGCAGCTCCGAGCGCAGGAAGTCGCGGGTGGCCACCTCGCCCAGGCCCTGGCGCAGCGCCGCCACCTCGCGGGTCAGGTACTCGGTGTCGGCGATGCTGCGCTCCGCCCGGCCGCGGTCCTGCTCCATGTTGACCCGGTCCCGGTCGTCCTGGCGGTTCTGCGCCAGCAGGATCAGCGGGGCGGCGTAGGAGGCCTGCAGCGAGAGCACCAGGGTGAGGAAGATGAACGGGTAGCCGTCGAACCGGACCGTCGTGGGCAGCAGGGTGTTCCAGCCCACCCAGATGATGATCACCACCGTCATCCAGACGATGAAGCGGCCGGTGCCGAGGAACCGGGCGATCCGCTCGGAGAGCCGGCCGAAGGCCTCCGGGTCGTAGCTCGGCAGGCTGATCAGGCTCGGTCGGCTGGTCCGCGGCTGGTCCAGCCGTGGGCGCACGGTGGTGCCGTGCGCGGTCTCCACCCGCTTGCGGTCAGTGTCCGTCACTCGGCTCGTCCTCCTCGGGGTGCAGCCCGGCCTCGCGCCAGTCCTCGGGCAGCAGGTGGTCCAGTACGTCGTCCACGGTGACCGCGCCCAGCAGGTGGTCCGTCTCGTCCACCACCGGGGCGGCCACCAGGTTGTAGGCGGCCAGGTAGCTGGTGACCAGCGACAGCGGGGCGTCCGGGTCGAGCGGGTCGAGGTCGTCGGCCACCAGCGAGCCGACCAGGGTGAAGGGCGGCTCGCGCAGCAGCCGCTGGAAGTGCACGGTGCCCAGGTAGGTGCCGGTGGGGGTCTCGTTCGGCGGCCGGCAGACGTAGACCTGGGCCGCCAGCGCCGGCTTCTGGTCGGCCACCCGGATCCGGGCCAGCGCCTCGGCGACGGTCGCCCCCGGCTCCAGCACGATCGGCTCGGTGGTCATCAGGCCGCCGGCGGTGTCCTCCTGGTAGCTCAGCAGCCGGCGCACCGGCGCGGCCTCCTGGGGCTCCATCAGCTGGAGCAGCCGCTCGGCCTCGTCGCCGGGCAGCTCGGAGAGCAGGTCGGCGGCGTCGTCCGGGTCCATCGCCTCCAGCACGTCGGCGGCCCGCTCGTCCTTCAGGTGGCCCAGGATCTCCACCTGGTGGTCCTCGGGCAGCTCCTCCAGCACGTCGGCCAGCCGCTCGTCGTCCAGCGCGGCGGCCACCTCGACCCGGCGCTTGGCGGAGAGGTGGTGCATCACGTTGGCCAGGTCGGCCGGGCGCAGCTGCTCGAAGGTGGCCAGCAGGTTGGCCGCGCCCTGGCCCTCCTCGGCCAGCGAGAAGCCGGTGACGGCGGACCAGTCCAGGGTCACCGTCTCACCGCGGCTCTTGCGCAGCCGGCCGGGCTTGCCGCGCTGCACGAACACCTTGCTGATCTGCCATTCGCGCAGCCGGGTCTGCACCATCGCCACGTCCAGCACGGTCGCCTCGGCGCCGCCCGCCGTCTCGGTGACCCGCCGGTCCAGCAGTTCGGCCAGTACCAGGGTCTCGCTCGGCCGTTGCTCGAAGCGGCGCATGTTGACCACGCCGGTGCTCAGCACCTGCCCGGACTCCAGACTGGTCACCCGGGTCATCGGCAGGAAGATCCGGCGTCGGCCGACCACCTCCACCACCAGCCCCAGGACCCGGGGCGGGCTGTTGCCCAGCCGCAGCGCGACCACCACGTCGCGGACCCGGCCGACCTGGTCGCCGTTGGGGTCGAAGACCGCAACGCCGGCGAGGTGCGAGATGAAGACCCGGCTGCCTGGCCCTGCCATGCCCTTGGACGTCCTTCCGTCGACCCGCGCGGACTGCTCGGCCCGAGCAGCACGGTGATCCCGGAAAAGGCTATCGAACTGTCACGAATCGGGCAGAGCGCGGCAGGGGCCGTCGTCCGCTCCCCGGCCGGACGGCGCCCGCCTCCCCGGCGCGGCCGCTGCCGCGTACGCTGTGCCGCATGGACGGGACCACCGCGACTGCAGACGACTTCCTGGACCGCGCCCTGCTGGAGGAGGCGGTGAAGAAGTCCGGCCTGCTCTGGGTCCGGGCCGCGGACGGCGCGAGCGCCCAACCGCTCTGGCACGCCTGGTACGACGGCGCGGTGGTGCTGGTCGGCGACGGCGGCGAGCAGCCGCTGCACGGCCTGCGGGGCGACGGCACGGCCGTGGTGACGGTGCGCAGCAAGGACAAGTGGGGGCGGCTGGTCGCCTTCGTCGCCGAGGTCTCGGTGCTGGAGCCGGGCAGCGAGGCGTGGACCGGCGCGGTCGAGGAGCTCAAGGCCAAGCGGCTGAACGCGCCCGACACCGACACCATCACCGAGCGCTGGGCCGCCGAGTGCCGGGTGCTGCGGCTGCTGCCGACCGGCGGACTGACCGAGCGGCCCGGCGCGATGCCGACCGACTCGCACGCGGCGCAGCCGCTGCCCAGTCCGGTGACCACCCGGCAGCCGATCCCGGCGGGCCTGCCGAAGCTGGTCCTGGGCCGGTTGCGCCGGAAGGGCTGAACGGGCGGTCCGGGCGCGGGCCGGAGCGGTCCCACCGCCGGTCCCGCCATGTGGGCGACAGCGGCATCATGCCGTGACGGGCCTTACCTTGGTACGGCCCGCCCCTGCCACCGCCCCGAGGAGCGCCGTGTCCCTCACCCGGCCCGAGACCGCCGCCGCCACCGTCACCGGTGCGGACCGCCCGAGCCCCGGCCTGCCCAGGACGGACCTGCTGCTGCTCGCCGTCTCGATCGCCGGCATCTCGCTCTCCGCCCCGCTGATCAGTGCCACCGCGGCCCCCGCGCTGGCCATCGCCTGCTGGCGCAACGTCATGTCGGTGGGCGTGCTCGGCCCGTACGCGCTGCTGCGGCACCGCGGCGAGCTGCGCGGGATCGGGCGGCGGGCGCTGCTGCTGGCGGTGGCGGCCGGGGTGCTGCTCGCGGTGCACTTCGCGCTCTGGATGCCGAGCCTGCGGATGACCTCGGTGGCCTCCGCCACCGCGCTGGTGACCACCACGCCGCTGTGGACCATCCTGATCATGCGGCTGACCGGGACCCGCCCGCCGCGGCTGGTCTGGACCGGCATGTGCGTGGCGTTCACCGGCGTGCTGGTGCTCACCGGCGTCGACCTCTCGCTCTCCTCCCGGGCGCTGCTGGGCGACGCCCTGGCGCTGGGCGCGGGGCTGGCGGCGGCCGGCTACATGCTGCTCGGTGCCGAGGTGCGACGCACCGTCAGCACCACCGCGTACACGCTCGTCTGCTACACCACCACGGCCGTGGTGCTGCTGGCGTGCTGCCTGGCCACCGGGACCGGGATGGGCGGCTGGTCGGCGGGCGTCTGGGGCCAGATCGCGCTGCTGATGGTCGCGGCCCAGCTGCTCGGGCACTCGCTGAGCAACCGGGTGGTGCGCACCCTGGGGCCCTCGGTCACCTCCACCGCGATCCTGCTGGAGACGCCCGGCGCGGCGCTGATCGCCGCCGTCTGGCTGGGCCAGCTGCCCCCGGTGGCCGCCTACCCGGCGGTCGCGGTGATCCTGCTCGGGCTGGCCCTGGTGGTGCGCGGCGGGCGGAGCTGACGGCGCCGGCCCCGCGGGCTCAGAGCCAGCCGTTGCGCTTGAACCCCTGGTACATGCCGACGCAGACCGCCGCTATCCCGAACAGCACCACGAAGTAGCCGTAGCGGTAGTGCAGCTCCGGCATGTTCTCGAAGTTCATGCCGTAGATGCCGGTGATCATCGTGGGCACCGCGAGGATGGCCGCCCAGGCGGTGATCTTGCGCATGTCCTCGTTCTGCGCGACCGAGACCTGGGCCAGGTTGGCCTGCAGCAGCGAGTTGAGCAGTTCGTCGAAGCCCTGCACCTGCTCGGTCACCCGGGCCAGGTGGTCGGCCACGTCGCGGAAGTAGGTCTGCACCTCGGGGTCGACCAGCCGGGCCGAGGTCGGCTCGGAGAGCTGCTGCATCGGGCGCAGCAGCGGGACCGCGGCGCGCTTGAACTCCAGCACCTCGCGCTTGAGCTGGTAGACCCGGCCGGCGTCGGTGCCCGGGCCGCCCACGGGGGAGAAGACGTCGTACTCGATCTGGTCCACGTCGGTCTGCAGCCGGTCCGCGACCGCCAGGTAGTCGTCGACGACGTGGTCGGCGATGGCGTGCAGCACCGCGGTCGGGCCCTTGGCCAGCAGCCCGGAGTCCGCGGTCTCCTCCTCCAGCCGGCGGCGCAGCCCGGTCAGCGAGCCGTGGCCGCCGTGCCGCACCGTGATCACGAAGTCCGGACCGGCGAAGACCATCAGCTCGCCGGTGTCCACCACCTCGCTGGTCGGCGTGAGCTGGCCGTGCTCCACGTAGCAGACCGTCTTGAGCACCACGAAGAGCACCGAGTCGTAGCGCTCGATCTTGGGCCGCTGGTGCGCGTGCACCGCGTCCTCGACCGCCAGCGGGTGCAGGCCGAAGAGCTCGGCGATGCCGGCGAACTCCGCCTCGGTGGGCTCGTGCAGGCCGATCCAGCTGAACGCGCCCTTGGCGCCCCGCACCTGGCGGACCGCCTCGGCGGGGGAGCAGGTGGTGCCGAGCCGCCGGCCGTCCTGGTAGACGGCGCAGTCGACCACGGCCGAGCACATCGGGTCCTGGCCCCCGGCCGCTTCCGGGCGGCGGGTGGGTCGGACGGCGGCCCGCAGATTGTTGATCATCGACACCGGGTTCCTCCGTTCGAACGGTCACCATAACAGCAGGTGAACGCCTGCCCCAGGAGTCGGGGAGCACGCATCTGCCGCTGCTGGACGGCCGGGTACGCTCCGGGTATGGCCCATGACTTCCCGCTCTTCGGCGACCCCAGCCAGCCGCACGGTCCGCTCGGACCCAGCCGCACCGAGGTGCTGACCGCCGTCGAGGCCAGGCTGCTGACCACCTTCGGCGAGCCCACCGGGCGGGCCGCCGTCACCTTCCTGGGCGCGGAGCGGATCGAGGTGCTGCGGTTCGGTCCGGACGCGGAGGGGCTGGTCCGCTACGCGACGCTGGGCATGGCCGCCGCGCCGATGGCCGACCCGACCTCGGCAGTGGCCGACCCGGTGCGCGGGCCGCGCGCCGAGCTGGTGCTCACGCTGCGCGCCGGGCGCGACGAGGTGCTCCGGGCGCTGGCCACCTTCGCGGCCACGCCGCAGGTGGAGGGGCTGGTGGTGGCGCCGGGCAGCTCGCTGGACCTGGGCGGGCCGCTCTGGCCCGCGGCGCCGTTCACCTCGGTGCTGGTCGGCGAGGGCGGCGGCCTGGTGGCCGACCTGGAGCTGACCGAGCCGGCCGAGGCGGTGCGCTTCCTGCCGCTGCTGCCGATGACGCCCAACGAGGCCGCGCACAAGCGGGTGCACGGCGCGGCCGAGCTGCAGGAGCGCTGGCTGGCCAAGGGCACCGACCTGCGGGACCCGGACCGGCGCGGGGTCGCGCTGGGCTGACCGGCCGGGCTCAGGCGTAGTCGTGGATGAACCCGTAGACGCCGCTGGCCACCAGCTGCACCGCGATCGCCGAGAGCAGCAGGCCGCTGAGCCGGGTGATCAGCACCACGCCGCCCTCCTTGATGATCCGGATGATCACCAGCGAGAAGCGCATGGTCAGCCAGAGCACCACGTGCATGGCCACGATCGCGCACCACACCGCGAGCTCCTGGCCGCTGCCGTGCGACTTCTGCACCGCCAGGATCACCGCGACGATCGCCCCCGGTCCGGCCAGCAGCGGGGTGCCCAGCGGGACCAGGGCGACGTTGACGTCCTTGGTCTGGGTGGGTTCCTCGATCTTGCCGGTCAGCAGGTCCAGCGCGATCAGCAGCAGCAGGATGCCGCCGGAGACCTGCAGCGCCGGGATCGAGACGTGCAGGTAGTCCAGGATCTGCCGGCCGAACAGCCCGAAGCAGGTGATCACGCCCAGCGCCACCAGGGCCGCCTGCCAGGCCATCCGGCGCTGCACCCGGGCCTTCCGGCCCGAGGTGAGGGCCAGGAAGATCGGGATGGTGCCGGGCGGGTCCATGATCACGAAGAGCGTGACGAAGAGCGAGCCGAAGGTCGTCCCGTCGAAGAAGCCCATGGTCCGTATTGTCGGCTTCGCGCCGGTTCGGGCGCCCGCCCGGTGGGCTGACCGGGCGTCAGGTCACCGGATCGGCTCGGCGCCGGTGGCCTGCGCGAGCAGCTCCTCGAACACCTGCGGGGCAGTGGTGAAGGCGCCGAGCCGGACCGACTTCCGGGCGCCGTGGTAGTCGCTGGAGCCAGTGCAGAACAGGCCGAGCTCGCCGGCCAGGCCGCGCAGCCGGGCCCGGGTGGGCTCGTCGTGGTCGGTGTGGTCGACCTCCAGGCCGCCCAGGCCGGCCAGCGCCAGGTCCGCGATCACCTGGTCCGGGACGGTGCGGCCGCGCTTGACCGCGCCCGGGTGCGCGAAGACCGGCACCCCGCCGGCGGCCCGGACCAACCGGACCGCGGTGACCGGGTCGGTCTCGTGCTTGGGCACGTCGGCCCGGCCGCCGTTGGCCAGCCAGTCCCGGGTGAACGCCTCGTCCACGGTGGCCACCACGCCCGCCTCGACCAGGGCGCTGGCGATGTGCGGGCGGCCCACCGAACCGGCGCCCGCGATCCGCTCCACCTGCTCCCAGCTGATCGGCGCACCCAGCTCGCGGCACCGCTCCACCACGGCCCGGCCGCGGCGGAACCGGTCGGTGCGGACCAGCTCGCGCTCGGCGGCGAACGCCGGCTCGGCCGGGTCGAAGAGGTAGGCGAGCAGGTGCATGCTGATGCCCTCGACCCGGCAGGACAGCTCCGCGCCCGGCACCAGGGTCAGCGAGCGGCCGGCCGGCAGCGCCCGCACCGCCGCGGCGGCCTCGGCGTGGCCGGCCACGGTGTCGTGGTCGGTCAGCGCGACCACGTCCAGGCCGGCGACGACCGCGTTGGCGACCAGCTCGGCCGGGCTGTCGGTGCCGTCGGAGGCGTTGCTGTGGGCGTGCAGGTCGATGTGCAAGAGCGGGACTCCTGGCGGGCGCGGTGGAATCGGCGGGCGCGGCCAGGATAGTCGGGTGCCCCCGGGTGACGGCGCGTCAGCCGGCCCCGCGGGCGCTCAGCCGAGCAGGCGGGGGGAGAGCGCGCCGCAGGGGAGCAGGTCCAGCTCGGCACCCGCGTCGCGCAGGTCGGTCAGCACCAGCTCGTCGTACATCATCAGCGCCGACTGCTCGGGCCAGGTGATCGCCCAGAGCCAGATGCCGCGGGCCTCGCCCACGTAGACCGCACGGTTGTCCGGGGCCCCCTCGACGTGCCACATCGGCGTCGGCCGCCCGGCGGCCATCACCTTGGCGCCGACCGGCCGGTCCAGCGCGAGGGCGGTGCCCGGGTCCGGGCCCGGCAGGCCGGCGTAGCGGGCGCCCAGGCCCACCCCGAGCTCCTCGGCCACCAGCACCAGCTCGCCGAAGCCGCCCAGCGGCGCCGGTCCGGAGCAGGCCACGGCGGTGGCGCGGGCGCCCGACAGGTCGTCACCCGCGTGCGCGATGCCGGTGTAGAGCCAGCCGACCGGGAGCGGCCAGGGCAGCCAGACGGGGACCTCCGACCTGCCGACCGCGACGCCCAGGGCCTCCACGCTGGGCGGGAGCACCGGCTGCATCGGGTGGACGGCACCGTGCTGGTCGCACTGCCAGGTGTCGGAGAAGAGACCGGGGGCACGCACCCGACCGGCGCACCTCGGGCAACTTGGCTCGCCCCTCATAACTGCCAACGCTCCTCCCTCCGGACCGCCGCGTCAAGGACGGTCACCCGTAAGAGTGCGTCGCTCGTGCCCGGTGCGCTGCGGGCCGGGTGGCGGTCCTCGCTAGGGGATGTCCCGCGCGACTCGGCGGCAAACGTCGGGCAGGTGGCGGTGCGGGCGGGGCGCGACGGGTGCGGTGGGAGCACCGGGGAACGGCTGACGCCCCGTCACCGGCGAACGGGTGACGGGGCGTCGGTGGAAGTGGTCGGACCCGGTCCGACACACGGTCAGACGGCCTGGAGCGGGCGGATGTAGATGCGCTCGCCCGTGCGGGCGGCATCCTCCACCATGCTGCGGACGGCGTCCGCCTCGACGATCACGCGATCGACGGCGGCGCCCTGCTGGTCGTCCAGTCGGAGGATCTCGAAACGCATGGGCCTCTCCTCTCTTGGTCCCGGGGTGAGCCGGGGCGGCGGGGTGGTGCTCATCGGTACCGACAGTGGTGCCTCGGTCAGTGCCACGTCTTCCCCTTTGTCGCAGCCGTTGGTCACCCCTGGTGTGTCCCCCGGGGTGGAGCTGCTGGGCCCTCGTTCACAAGGGTCGCCTCGGACGCTTTCCTGGCGGTTGCCCGCCCGTGAAGTTCCGGTTACTCGGCTGCCGGTACGCGGCCGACGTGCTGCGCGGGGTGACGCGCGGTGACTCGCAGAGAAGAACCACGGCCGTGGGGTCGTTCATTCCCGGCCTGAATCAAATATTACCGGACCTAATGAAAATCAGTCTGCTGGACAACGGCTCGAACCGGACCGGAGTCCGGCTAGAGCGCAGGTCGCCGGGGTGGGGCGGCGGATCAGGCCGGGCCGACGGATGTCCAGAACTCGGCCAGGGCGGCGGCCGTCTCGGTCGGCCGCTCGGCGTTGGGGGAGTGGCCGGCGCCGTCGACGCGCAGGTAGCGGGCGCCGAGCCGCTCGGCGGTGCGGGCCTGCTCCTCGACCGGCCAGGCGTAGTCGCGGACGCCGGACACGGCCAGCTTGGGCAGCGCGACGGCGGCCAGCTCGGCGGTCCGGTCGGGCTCGCCGAGCAGGCGGTCGCCCATCGCCAGCAGGGCCTGCGGGACGTTGGCCAGCCAGCGCCGGTGCAGGAACTCGGCGACCGGCGGCGCGGGCTTGGCGGCGGGGTCGCCGCTGCCCTCCTCCATCTGCTGCATCACCTGCCAGATCGTCTCCAGGGCCAGGCCGGCGAGGGCGTCCAGCAGCATCTTGGTGCGCGCCGCCTCGCTCGGCTCGATCGGGCCGGGGCCGGTGGAGAGCAGGGTCAGCGAGGACCACGGGAGGGCGGCGCCGGCGGCGACGGTGGCCAGCACCGCCTCGCGGACCACGTAGCCGCCGAAGGAGTGGCCCAGCAGGTGGAGCGGGACGTCCGCGGCGTCGGCGGCCACCGCCGCGGTGAGGGCGAGCAGGTCGCGGCCGAGCTCCGGGAGGGCGTAGGCGGCCTGGTCGGCGGGCCCGCCGGTCTCGTACTGGCCGCGCTGGTCGACGGCGACGGTGCGGTAGCCGGCGGCGGCCAGCGGCTCCAGCAGTGCGATGAAGTCCTCCTTGCTGCCGGTGAAGCCGGGGACCAGGAGGGCGCTGCCCCGCGGCGTACCGTTCGGCTCGGCGACCAGCACGGCGAACTCGCCCCGGGCGGTGGGCAGCCGGCGGGCGGACGCGCAGGCCGGGAGGGCGAGGAAGGGCGGGGTGCTCATCGGGGGCGCTCCTTGCGGGCGGTGCGGCGGTGCGGGTGGGGCTGCGGGCTTACGGGCTGTGGGTGGCCGTTGGCAGGCTACGGGAGGCGGGTGGCCGGGGAGTGACGGGAAACGCGACGACCGATGACGACTGACAAGATCTGAAATCTGTCTGTGGTCATCGGTCGTCGTTCCCGCCTGGTCGGCCGGCTGGGCGGCCGGTCGGCGGGACGCGGC